>CAIOHY010000140.1 GCA_903858205.1 uncultured Cellvibrio sp. | reverse complement strand
GCTTCCCCGTCAATGCCAACGAAGCAGAATCGCGCCGTGGCAACCGTTTCTTTGATATCAACCACACACCCGGTGCTCTGCCGATTACACCGGCGGGGAAAATTTTGCGCGAGTTTTTTGAACACAAACATCCACCGCGTCCTATGGCACCACCGCCAGAAGAACCGGCCGATGAATACCCACACACGCTGGATCTGCGGAAGTAATTATTGCTCGGCGCACCTCGTTCCCAAGCAGCGCTTGGGAACGAGCGTGCTGTGAATATACTCGCCAAGTGAGTTGAGCGGGTTACAATGGGCGTCATACGTATAACAATGACAAATTATTTTTATGAATCCTTATTCCACACTTATGGAAAATCCGGTCAATCCAGCCAATGCTAAGGACTTTATTTATCCCGCGCCGCAAAATGGTGTGGACGAAGCCTATGACAGCGAGGGCAGGATTCGCCCCCATTGGCGTTATTTACTCCACAGCTTGCAAAGCTTGGGGCAGGATGCAATTGAAGAACGCCAGAAAAAAACCCGCCGCATTTTGCGCGACGATGGTGCTACCTACAAAATTTACGACGAGCCAGATGCAAATCAAAGTTGGCAACTCAATCCTATTCCGCTGTTAATTAATAGCGATGAGTGGAATCAGATAGAAACATCATTAGTCGAGCGTGCTGAATTATTTAATTTACTGCTGCAAGATATTTACGGCGAACGCAAGCTGGTTCGCCAAGGCGTACTTCCGCCCGATCTATTATTTTCTCACCACGGTTTTTTGCGCCCTTGCCAACAAGTGAAATTACAAGGCAATCATCAATTGATTTTGCACGGTGTCGATTTGGTGCGCACGCCGGACGGCAGCATGCGTGTAATGGCCGACCGCACACAGGCTCCCTCAGGCGCGGGCTATGCATTAGAAAATCGCACGGTCATGAACCGTGTATTTCCCAGTTTATTTCGCGACAGCCATGTACATCGCCTCTCATTATTTTTTTCGCGCTTGCGCCAACGTTTGCATGAGTTAAATCCCAACGGCGGCATTGCGCGCATAGTGGTGCTCACACCGGGCATTTACAACGAAGCCTATTTTGAACACGCCTATCTCGCCAACTATTTGGGTTTTCAATTAGTACAAGGCAGTGATTTAAGCGTGCGTAACGGCTATGTGTGGATGAAAGCACTGGATGGCTTAAAACGCGTTGATGTTATTTTGCGCCGCGTGGATGATATTTATTGCGACCCGGTAGAATTAAAAGGCGATTCGCGTTTGGGTGTGCCGGGTTTGTTGGAAGTGGCACGCTTGGGCCATGTCGCCATCGCCAATCCGCTCGGCTCCAGCGTACTGGAAAATCCGGCGCTGCTGCGCTATTTGCCGGCAATTGCCCAAGCATTACTCGGGCGCGACTTGCAAATGCCATCGGTCAAAACCTGGTGGTGCGGCAATAGTGATGATCTCGAATACGTCTGCAAAAATTTAAAGCACTTGTTGATTAAACCCACCTATCGTCGGCCCGGTTTGTATGAAGTCTACGGCGCTGATTTGGACGATAAAAAATTACAAGCCTGGCAAAACCGCATCCGCAAAAACCCGCTGCAATTTGTCGCACAGGAATATATTGTGGGAGCACAAACACCCACTTGGCATCAGGGCCTTATTCAGCCCCGCCCTTCGGTCTTGCGCACCTTTGCGGTTGCCAGTGAGACTTCTTATTCGGTGATGCCGGGCGGCCTCACCCGCGTCAATCTCGATACCGATAAAAAAATTATTTCCAACCAACGCGGCTCCGTTTCCAAAGACACATGGGTACTCGCCTCGGAACCGGAAAAACAAATCAGCCTGCGCCAGCTCGACGCACAACCCGCTGCCGAAAGTAGCAGCGCGCTGCCCAGCCGCGTGGTGGAAAATTTATTCTGGATGGGGCGCTACGCTGAACGCGCTGAATCGGCCATGCGGTTATTGCGCACGGCATTTATTCAACTCAATAAAACCGAAAAATTACCCGACGCAGTGTGCCGCACACTGTTAAGTGCCGTCACCCACGTCACTGCAACCTACCCGGGCTTTACCAGTTTGCAAACGGCGCTGCTGAAAAATCCGGAACCGGAAATGATCGCAATTATTTTGGATCAACAGCGGCTCGGTAGTGTCGCCAACAATTTAATGGCGATGGTGCATTCAGCAGAACAAGTCAAAGAACAATTGTCGAGTGATACCCAGCGCGTCATTAACGATATTGGTGATGAACTGGAACAATTAAAAATAGCGCTGGAACCCGGTGCGCTCTCAGCACCAGAGGAAGCACTAGCGCCGCTCATCACCACACTGCTTGCATTCGCCGGGTTGATCCATGAAAGCATGACACGCGGTAGCGGCTGGCATTTTATGGAAATGGGTCGCCGCTTGGAGCGCGCGCTACAAATCGTTAACACTTTACGTTCGTTGTTGGTGACCGGCTTTGATGAAATTGAACAGGAAACCTTAATTGAATCATCGCTGCTGTGCGGTGAGGCATTAATTCCTTATCGCCGCCGCTACCAAAACGGCATTCGCATTGATCAGGGTTTGGAAATGATCATGCTCAACAGCAAAAACCCGCGCTCGTTGATTTATCAGTTAACACAACTGGAGCATCACTTTGCGGATTTACCCGATAACCGCGATGAATTTAGCACCGAACACAAGCTGCTGTTAGAGGCGACGACTGCATTAAAGTTAAGCGATATTAAAACTCTCGCCAAAACTGCGAATGGAATTCGCGGTGAATTGGATCAACTCTTATCGCGCCTGCAATATTTAGTTGGCACCGCAGCCAAAGCCATTGGTCAGCGTTATTTTGATCACGCTGAGGGACCACAATTGCTGGTCAAAAATACCGAATGGCAGGATCAATTATGAGAAAAGTGTTTGTATGAAATACCGGATTATACACAGCACCCGCTACCGCTATGCGTTATCAGTCAGCAATTGCTATAACCTCGCTTATGTATTGCCACGCGGAACGGAAAAGCAACGCATTGAAAATATCGATATCAAAGTCTCGCCTGCGGCAACCACTCGCAATATCCGCACTGATTATTTTGGTAATCAATTTTTGCAATTCTCAATCGAAAAAGATCACACAGAATTAGACGTAAGCATCACCAGCGAAATCGCCATTAAGGAATCAGCCGTCAATATCAATCTTGATTTTGGCAACCCCTGCACTTACGTAAAATATTTATTAAAAAATAGCAAGGACTGGGAAACACTCTGCGCACGCGAATACATGTTGGACTCACCCATGGTGCAACAGCATCCGGATCTGGCGGAATACGCAGCCATATCCTTTCCCGACGACCGCCCTTTTTTATCGGCGGTGATGGATTTAACCCAGCGAATTTTTACCGATTTTATTTATGATCCAGAATTTTCCGATGTCGCGACACCACTCGCCGATGTACTCAAACACAAACGCGGCGTGTGTCAGGATTTCGCCCACTTTGCGATTGGCTGTTTGCGTTCCTTAGGTTATCCCGCACGCTATGTCAGCGGCTATCTGGAAACATTGCCGCCACCCGGACAAGAAAAATTAGTCGGCGCCGACGCGACCCACGCCTGGTTTGCGGTTTATTCCCCCGGCGAAGGCTGGTACGAATTTGACCCCACCAACAATAAAATCACCGGCGAACAACACATCACCACCGCCTGGGGGCGCGACTATTCCGATGTGGCGCCGCTCAAAGGCGTCATCTTCGGCGGCGGCCATTCCCCGCAATTATTTGTTTCCGTTGATGTGCGAAGAATCGAAGACGATTTCATTCCCATACAAAACCAAAGCCAGAGTCAATCCCAAAGCCAGAGCTGAATACCCATCCCCCAATCATTAGTGGACACTATAGTTATCAATTCTTTCCGATTTGGTAATTGTAGTGCCCAGAAAATACCTTTACCTTTCTGAAAATGGTAACTACACTTACCAAATCAATTCCAATTGGTAAGTGTAATGACCACCGAATCCCCCAACACAAAACGCAGCGCGGTCGTATTCCCTAAAAACCAGAAGTTTCTGGCACAGCTTGG
>CAIOHY010000139.1 GCA_903858205.1 uncultured Cellvibrio sp. | reverse complement strand
GCAGTCGTATTCTATTTTTAAAAGACGCGATTGTTGGCAAGCCTGGAGGAGTCCATATATGCTGGTGAGGAACGAACCGCAACATACTAATGCAAAATCGTGATGTTGCGGTTCGCAAGCTCACCAGCAACCTACAAAATATCGCAATTCTTCAATGGACGACCATTGTCGTAATCAACACCAGCAGGACGGCCTGCCGGAGCAGAAGATGTTTACCAAAGTTCTTATCGCCAACCGCGGTGCAATTGCCACCCGCATTATTCGCACACTCAAAAAACTCAACATTAAATCCGTCGCCGTTTACGCAGAGTCCGATGCAGATTCATTGCATGTTCGCCTTGCCGACGAATCATTTTCTTTGGGCGAAGGCGCAGCGGCGCAAACCTATTTGGATCGCAAAAAAATTATCGCGATTGCCCAGCAAACAGGCGCTCAAGCAATTCATCCCGGCTACGGTTTTTTAAGTGAAAATTCCAATTTTGTTGCCGAGTGTGAAGCCGCAGGATTAGTGTTTATCGGCCCCACCGCCGAGCAGATGATTACCTTTGGTTTAAAACACAAAGCGCGCGAATTGGCGCAAGCCGCTAATGTTCCGCTCTGCCCTGGCACCGACTTGTTAAAAAGCCTTGACGATGCAGTGACTGCAGCGCAAAACATCGGCTATCCCGTAATGCTTAAAAGTACCGCCGGGGGCGGTGGTATTGGCATGCAACTGTGTAATAGAGATAGCGAACTTATCGCCGCATTTGATTCAGTAAAACGCCTTGGCAAAAACAACTTTGCGGATGACGGCGTATTTCTGGAAAAATTTATCGCCGCCGCTCGCCATATTGAAGTGCAAGTATTTGGCGATGGCAAAGGCACTGCTGTTGCCATTGGCGAGCGCGATTGCTCCAGCCAAAGACGCAACCAAAAAGTCGTTGAGGAATGCCCCGCGCCAAACTTACCGGAATCACAACGCAGGGCGATGCAAGAAACTGCAGAACAATTGCTGGCATCCGTCTGCTATCGCAATGCGGGCACAGTAGAATTTATTTACGATTCCATCGACGAAAATTTCTATTTCCTTGAAGTGAACACACGCCTGCAAGTGGAACACGGTGTTACCGAGGAAGTTTACGGCGTTGATTTAGTCGAGTGGATGCTGCGCCAGGCAGCGGGCGACCTCGGCGACATCAAAACATTACGCGATCAACTTTCACCCTCCGGCCACGCGATTCAAGTGCGCGTTTACGCAGAAGATCCCGCACTGAATTTCCAACCCTGCGCCGGCTTGCTTAGCAAAGTTCAATTTCCAGAAATACACGGAAATCTGCGTATCGATCACTGGATCGAGAGCGGTATTGAAGTTCCTGCGTTTTTTGATCCTATGCTCGCCAAAATTATTGTGCGAGGAGTTGATCGCGAACAGGCGTTAGAGAATTTATCAACCGCATTGGCGAATACCTATCTCTACGGCATCGAAACAAATATCGGTTATTTGCGCGCACTCCTGCAAGATCCAACCTTGCTAGAAGCTCGCATGACCACACGCTATTTAAATACATTTTTGTACCAACCCGCACGTATTGACGTTGTTCAAGGTGGAACGCAAACCACCATTCAAGATTATCCCGGCCGCTCGGGCTACTGGCATGTTGGCGTTCCTACTTCCGGCCCTTTCGATAGCTATTCATTCCGTTTGGGCAATCGCTTGCTCAACAACGATGAAACAGCAGCGGGACTGGAAATCACCTTGCAAGGCCCCACATTAAAATTTGGTTGTGCGGCAAAAATCGTTTTAACGGGCGCAGCGATTGATGCAAAACTCGATGGCAATGCCATTCCACTGTATGAAATTATTTCAATTGCTGCCGGGCAACAATTGCAACTAGGACGTATCACCGAAAAAGGCGCGCGCACCTATTTAGCGATTGCCGGCGGAATTCAATGCCCGGATTATTTGAATTCAAAATCGACATTCACACTCGGCCAATTCGGCGGCCATAATGGCCGTGCATTGCGCGCTGGCGATGTGCTCGCACTGGATCCAAATAACTGCAACGCAACTATTGCTTCAACAACACTTAACAATGAATTAAAGCCACAGATAAATAACCTCTGGCAGTTGCGTGTGATCTACGGCCCTCACGGCGCCCCGGATTTTTTTACGCCCAATGATATAAACATATTTTTTAATACCGACTGGGAAGTGCACTACAACTCCAGCCGCACTGGCGTACGCTTGATCGGCCCTAAACCAGAGTGGGCGCGCAGCTCCGGTGGCGAAGCGGGAATGCACCCGTCAAATATTCATGACAATGCCTACGCGTTTGGTACAGTCGATTTTACCGGCGATATGCCTGTAATTCTCGGCCCCGATGGCCCATCGCTCGGCGGTTTTGTTTGCCCGGCAACCGTCATTAGTGCTGATTTATGGAAGCTCGGGCAAGTACGAGCGGGCGATAAAATTCGCTTTTTACCCGTATCAATTGAAGATGCCGTTGCAATTGAACAATCACAAAATCAATCACTGCGCTCGCTTAAAAAAATTGCACATGCGTGGAATGAAAGCGAATTAACATCACCCATTGTAAAAACCTTAGCCGCTGTCGAATTTGGTGAAAACATTGTATACCGCGCGGCGGGCGACCATTTTTTATTGGTCGAATACGGCGCGCTGGAATTGGATATCAAATTGCGTTTTCGCGCTCATGCGCTTATGCAATGGTTACAACAGAACACAATAGAGGGCTTACGGGAATTAACACCGGGAATTCGCTCACTGCAAATACATTATGACAGCCAGCAATTATCGCTGAGTGATTTGGTCGCCCACCTTGAACACGGCGAGCGAGAGTTAATTGTTCAGCTCGCGCAGCTCAGCGTGCCATCGCGCATTGTGCATATTCCGTTGAGTTGGGATGATGAAGCTTGCCAATTAGCCATTCAAAAATACATGCAGTCTGTGCGCGCCAATGCCCCCTGGTGCCCAAGCAATCTGGAATTTATTCGCCGTATTAATGGTTTGGATTCCATCGCCGATGTAAAAAATATTCTCTTCAGCGCATCGTATTTAGTCATGGGGTTGGGCGATGTCTATTTGGGCGCTCCTGTCGCTACGCCAATTGACCCGCGCCATCGTTTGGTTACCACCAAATACAATCCTGCACGCACATGGACGGCAGAGAATTCTGTCGGTATCGGCGGATCTTATTTGTGTGTCTATGGTATGGAGGGCCCTGGCGGTTACCAATTTGTCGGACGCACTTTGCAAATGTGGAATCGCTATCGTCAAACCAAAGAATTCAAACAACCTTGGCTATTAAATTTCTTCGATCAAATCCGCTTCTATGAAGTCAGTGCGGATGAACTGCAAAAAATCCGCCGCGATTTTCCGCAAGGGCGTTATTCAATCAAAATTGAAGAAAGCCATTTCAGTTTGAGTGAATATCAGGAGTTTATTGCCACACATCAGGATTCTATCGCCACATTTACTGCGCAACGCGAACAAGCATTTGAGCAGGAGCTTGCGCGTTGGCACGCCGACGGACAATTCAATTATGTACAGGAAGAAATTGCTGACGAAAATGAAGAAGCTGAATTACCCGAGGACGCAATCCGCGTAGATAGCTCCGTTTCCGGCAGCGTTTGGCAAACTCAAGTAGAAGTTGGACAAACGGTGAGAGCAGGCGATGTGTTATTGATTTTGGAATCCATGAAGATGGAAATCAATATAACGGCTAGCAGTGCGGGCAAAGTGACGCATCTGTTGAAAGCCGATGGCGCCCGCGTGCAGGCAGGACAAACATTGGTAGTTTTGGAAGCAATTTGATTTTTCGCCGGTCCAAATAAAAAAACCCGGCTCTGGCCGGGCTAAACATCTGAGGGGAAAACTAACTCATTGTGCGCTGCTCGCGCAAAGTACCAATAACGGCTTCAAGCGCACGGTCAAACAACATGCCGTCATCCAAAATTGTCAGACGTTTGGTCT
>CAIOHY010000138.1 GCA_903858205.1 uncultured Cellvibrio sp. | reverse complement strand
TCGTTAATGGGCCAAGCGTATAAAAAGGTGCTTCGTCGCAGACCTCTAATTGCTTATCCATATTTTCTTTAATCATATGCATTGGTACGTGACCTGGCCCTTCAATCATGCATTGCACATCATGCTTCCATGCAATCTTGGTCAACTCACCGAGCGTTTCCAATTCACCAAATTGTGCTTCGTCGTTGGCATCGGCAATCGAACCGGGGCGCAGGCCATCACCTAATGAAAAGCTTACGTCATAGGCTTTCATAATTTCGCAAATTTCGTCGAAATGCGTGTAGAGAAAATTTTCTTTGTGATGCGCAAGACACCACTTAGCCATGATCGAACCACCGCGCGATACAATACCCGTCACACGTTTGGCGGTGAGCGGCACATAGCGCAGCAATACGCCGGCATGGATGGTGAAATAGTCAACGCCTTGTTCTGCTTGCTCAATCAAGGTGTCGCGGAAGATTTCCCAGGTCAGGTTTTCAGCAATGCCGTCCACTTTTTCAAGCGCTTGATAAATCGGAACCGTGCCAATGGGTACGTGCGAGTTGCGAATAATCCACTCGCGGGTTTCGTGAATATTTTTTCCGGTGGACAAATCCATCACTGTATCGGCGCCCCAACGTGCGCCCCAGGTGAGCTTTTCCACTTCTTCTTCAATCGATGAACCTAATGCGGAGTTACCGATATTGCCGTTGATTTTCACCAGAAAATTACGGCCGATAATCATCGGCTCCAATTCCGGGTGATTAATATTCGCAGGAATAATTGCACGGCCGCGCGCCACTTCACTGCGCACAAATTCCGGCGTAATTTCATCCGGAATACTGGCTCCAAAACTCATCCCTTTGTGCTGCTGACCCAAGGCTTTATATTGAGGGTCTATACCCAACTCACGCGCCTGTGCCAGCGCCATATTTTCGCGGATGGCGATGTATTCCATCTCTGGCGTAATGACGCCTTTTTTCGCGTAGTGCATTTGCGATACGTTCATGCCCGGTTTGGCACGACGCGGCTTGCGGGTGAGATTGAATCGAAGGTGGGCGAGCTTTGGATCATTCAAACGTGCATTAGTAAATTCAGAATGACTGTCCTCCAAAATTTCGGTGTCATTACGCTCTTCAATCCAGCGACTGCGCACATCGCCCAACCCGGTACGCAAATCAATTTTTACGTTGGGATCCGTGTAAGGACCGGACGTATCATAGACACGCACGGGAGGATTTTTCTCGCCGCCAAAATCAGTAGGAGTATCCGCCAAGGTAATTTCACGCATAGGCACTTGAATATCCGCACGTGAACCCTGTACGTATATTTTTTTTGAACCGGTGAAAGGTTGTACTGAGGCTTTATCTACTTCGGCGGTTTGGCTAAGAATTTTTTCAACACTGGTATCCATAATGTCCTCTATCCCAACTGTAGGGGTTTGATTTATCAAACCCAATTTATCAAACTCGATGTATAAAATTTAATTACTCAATTTCCGCGCGCAATAAATTGCGCCCCTAGGGGTAAAATTTATAAAAGTGATGAACAGGTCCTGCGCCCTGCCCTATGTGTAATTTTTCGGAATGCATTAATGATTGGTGTAAATACTCTTTTGCCTGGCTTACAGAGTCGCTCAGCGATAAGCGTTTCGCCAAGCCAGCGGCAATTGCCGATGCCAGCGTACAGCCCGTTCCATGGGTGTTTTTAGTGTGTAAACGTGGCGCAGAAAAAGCGTCAACACCTGCTGCGGTAATTAACAAATCAGTGGCCTTGTCGCCATCGGTATGCCCCCCCTTCATCAATACGGCGCGCGCGCCCAAGGCAATAATTTTTTCGCCTTGCGATTGCATCTGCGCCAGATTTTGCGCGGCGCTGGTATTCAACAATACCGCCGCCTCGTGCAAATTAGGCGTAATCACCGTAGCGAGTGGCAGCAATTTTTCGATTAGCGTTTGAATTGCATCTTCTTCCAGCAATCGGTCGCCGCTAGTGGCGACCATCACCGGATCAAGCACAAAGGGAATCTGCGGATAAGCACGCAAGGATTCCGCAACAGCCGCAATGATATCGGCCGTTGCCAACATACCGGTTTTAATCGCGCCGACATGAATATCGCTTAGCACGGAATGGATTTGCTGTTGCACAAATGCAGGCGCAATTGGCAGTACACCTTGGACACCCAGCGTGTTTTGTGCAGTAAGAGAAGCAATCGCGCTGCAACCAAATACCCCTAAAGCAGAAAAGGTTTTTAAATCGGCTTGAATGCCTGCGCCGCCACCGCTGTCACTACCGGCTATGGTTAAGGCTATGGGGGTTGCGATTGACTGAGGCATGGTACTTCCGCGTTTTGTTGACGATACAGCAATGACGCGGGAAAGAGAGAAATACCAAGGCATGGAGGGCATGCAAAACACTGGAGGCTCTCGTTCCCTACGCCGGTACTAACCGGATCAGGTCGGCGGGTATATCTCAGCATCATTACTGGCTCATCGCCCGTAAACAGCACCCCGACAAGAAAACCGCAGTCTATTGGAGTTGGCGGGGGGAGTAAAGGTAGAGGCGCGGATGGACGCGCAAGAAAGACCCCTAGGGGCGCTGCTTGCTGCGCCCGTATGTTGGCGATAAAACCTGGGCGCGGCGAGCAGCGC
>CAIOHY010000137.1 GCA_903858205.1 uncultured Cellvibrio sp. | reverse complement strand
CGAAAAAAATCCGCCAAATCGCGCCCCACCAGTTGGTCTTCTTTTTTGCCAATAATATTCGCTTCTGCCTGCCCCAACATTTCGGCAAACGCTCTATTGCAGCTGATGTAAACACCCTGTAAATTTTTAAACCATACTGGGTCGGGAATATTATCGAGCAGACTGCGCAGATGCTGTTCCCGCGCGCGCAAAGCAGTTTGCGATTCCTGCAGTTGCTCTTGCGCTTGCTGCCGTTGAACAACTTCATTGAGCAACCAGTCATTGGCTTTGCGCAGTGCTTGAGTCTGGGCTAAAACATCGGCTTCCAAGCGGGCTTGATTTTCACGCAATGAGTCATCGTGCTGTTGGCGCATGCGAAGGTAAGCGGTTAATAGCCCAATCAATGTTAAGCCGATAACGAGTATTACAATTTGCAACCCGCTTGGTTGGTACCATGCGCGCGCCTCAAGCGATACCTGCGGCGTGAGCGAGAGCCACGCCATACCAAAGTGCACCAACAAAAAATAAACCACCGCCAACCCCAGGTTAATCAGTGGCAATTTAGCGAATAGATAAAGAGATTGACGAGAGCGCTTTTGCACCGGCAGACACCTTGCGAAAGTCAGGCGTTAATTACGACAAGCATTTTTCCAGAGCCAAATAATCTAAGGCTTCCGGGCGATGATGGTGGTAGCCCTGAGCCCAACTCACCCCCAACTTGTGCAGCTGAGTAGCGACTTCCGCCGTCTCGACAAATTCTGCAATTACATTTTTGCCGAGTGAGTTTGCCATTTCCGTAATGGATTTCATCATCGCATAGTGCGCGGGGTCGGTATCCATATCGCGCACAAAAATGCCGTCGATTTTAACGGTGTCAAACGCCAGCTGATGCAAATAAGCGTAAGAAGCAAAACCACTACCGAAATCATCCAGCGCAAAATGGCAGCCCAACTCGCGCAGGCTTTGCATAAACTGGCGCGCAGAATCGACGTTGACTATGGCTTGCGTCTCGGTAATTTCAAAACAGAATTTCTGTGGAGGAAGATTGCAGGTGACGAAGCTGTTGATAACAAATTGCGCAAAGAGCGGTTCGCGAATGGAGATCGCAGAAAGGTTGATGGACACCATATCTAACCGTTCCAATAATTGCGGATGCTGCGCAAATAAATTCAAGGTGTAACCGACAATCCATTTATCCAACTCGGGAATTAAATGCAAACGCTCAGCCGGCCCGATAAATTCGCCGGGCGAAATCATGCGCTGGTGTGTTGCATCCCACAAACGCATCAATACTTCCAAACGATATTGGGGCGGCGCGCTGCCCGCACTGGCCGGTAAAAATTCGATCATCTGAAAGTAGGCGCGGAATAATTGGTTGGTTACCGCATCAACCAAACGCGAGGCCCAGTTGATATTGTCTTTGTGCAGATTGCTGCGTTTGGCGGCATCCTCGTAACTGAAAATACCACCACGCGCTTCGCGTTTGGCCACAAAAATCACTTCGTCAGCGGCGAGCATAACTTGGTCGTAACTCACCATAAACCGAGTAAGCGGAACGCTACCAATAGAGGCCGCGAGCCGGAATTGGCGATCTTCCCACTGAAAATTAAATTGCTCCAAATGTTTTAAAATAGTTTGCGCAAGCGCCAAACCCTTATCGCCATCATCACAAAAGGTGACTACCGCAAAGCGATCGCCACCCAAGCGCGCAAAAAAATCCTCCCGCGTGAGCAACCCGGCAATAGTATCGGCAAACTGGCGTAACAACTCATCGCCAGCAATACAACCGCAACTCTCATTCACCAAGCGGAAGCGATCAATATCAATTAACAAAAAAGCGGCATTCGTATCCTGCACCTGAATACGCGCGAGCAGTTCAGAGACATGCGCTTCAAGCGCGTTGCGGTTGTGCAAGCGGGTGACAAATCGTGGGTGGCGAGATAGTTGAGCCGGTCTTGCATGTAACGCCGCTCGTTGACTTCTTCACGCAACTGGCGGTTAGCGATGGTCAACTCGGCGGTGCGTTCACGGACCTTGCCTTCCAACTCCCGGTTGAACGATTTCAATTCCGCCAACATCATTTGGCGCTCAAGCTGGTGGCGCACACGGGAGCGCACTTCGTCGGCATTAATTGGTTTGGTAATGTAGTCGGCACCGCCTACGCGAAAGCCTTGGCTAATGTCGTCGGCGCGGGCAGTGACAAAAATAATCGGAATTTCGGTGGTGGCCAATCCGGCCTTAAGACGAGTACAGACTTCAAAGCCGTTCATGTCCGGCATCATCACATCGAGCAAAATCAAATCCGGCAACTGCCGCGCCGCAAGTTCGAGCGCGCGCTCGCCCGAGGTCGCAACGATCAATTGGCAGTCCAAATCTTCCAGAATTCCGCTAAGGACATCCAGATTCTCGGGGGTATCATCGACCACCAGGATACGCGTCGAACTCGACATGACAAGAAAGCCTTTAACTATTGTTGTCATTCGAGAATAGCAGAGGCTAAAGGAATAGCTACGCGCCGCTTATGAAGATTTGTTAGGTTTGATGAGCACTAGTAGCTTCCAAATTCGGGCACTGCGGTAATTAATGCTTGATAGGCATCAGGATTAAGTGTTTTTAGCTGCTGGATTTTTTCAATGTGGCTGCGTTCAATGGGAGCACCGGCATTGAGTAGCAGGGCGATGTCTTGAGGGGTTGCATAGAGGGGGGCGCCCTTATCATTTCTCAAGGCCGGATTGAAATGATCTAATTCAGCCAAGCCAATATCCAAAAAATCCAAACCAGGATATTGAGGTTTTACTGGCGCGCCATGTTCCAACAGAAACTTGATGGTATCAGTATTGCCAGGTTTTCTGATTGCCCAAGATAGCGGATTATAATTATCATCAAGTTGGTCTAGGCGGACACCATGGTCAATAAATTTTTTAATCAAATCGAGTCGGTTGTTCATTGCTAATGGTGTGATTAAGCTTGCATCCCAGCGCTCCATACTCATTAAAATCTTTTCTGCAAATTCCCACTCTATTTGGTCGCTGTCAAAATATCGACTAAGAACGTGATTGCATAACATTGACCTATATTCAGGATTAGCGTTAGTGCTGCACAGCACTCCGGCGGCCTCCCAATTTTTTTCAAGCACTACATCAAACAGTTTTAACTGCTGCGATAAATAGTCTTGCCATTGTTGCTCTTGGACAGTTGTGGGTTTTTGCGCTGATATAACGCTAGCCTTATCCAAGGTTCGTTGTGCCAATGCGCGCTGTTTTTCTGTGAGCAAGCTTTTCGTAGCCAAGGATAATTCACTGCTATCGATGTCTTTTTTTAATAGTTCTTCGAGATACGCTAGCGCATCGTAATTGTAACTCTGCTGGCATGCACTTTCTGTTGCTTTGGCACTATCAATTCTTGCTTGAAAGTCATGAATTTCGGCCTGCAGTGTTTTCCCCTGTTGAATCAAATTTTCGGGTATTTCCCATGAGGCAGTTAACTCTGAGCGATATGCTTGCTGGACGTCATCTGGTAGCCATTTCTTTAATCGCTCTACTGTGGATAGGCGAATAGATCGGGCGTTGTGTCGCAGAGCATCCGTTACATAGGGTAAGGCACGTCGTTTTTGTGCCTCAGTAACAGGCTCCGGCATAACATCAAACATTAATGTGTAGTCGGTTGAATCCCCTGTGTAGGCGCTCACACCCCGCTCAAAAAAATAAAAGAATAATTCATCGTTAAATGTTGCAGCGGCCATCATTGTAAGATTGACACTCATTCCGTCAACCGACCAGGTGGTATCCAGTTTTCCCTGATACTTCTCAGTGAGAAATTTAGCCGCTTCGGTGTTGTTGGATTCCACTGCTGCGACCAGTGCCTGAAGGTGAATGGTTAAACCCACATCCAGCAACGATTGAATTTCGGTAGGCGAGATTGCGGGATTATTTTTCAGGACCATACTGAGCATGGACCGCCCAACATGTAGTTTTTCGGCGTGAATTTTTCCGGTATTTAGGGCGTCAATGAGAGGGGCAGGCGATTTTTTCGCAAGGAGCTGATCAAACAACTGCATCTGCTCGATGCCTAAATTTTTGTGCTGCTCATAGTTATCTGCAAGTATATGACTTTTGCCATGGTCAGAATCGAATTCTAAATTAAAACCAAAGAGTGCGTTTTGGAGTTGCTTTTTACTAAGGCCTGCGATGTCCGCAATAACACCTGCTTCAAATTCGCTGTATTGCGCAGCGAAGCGGCGCAACTGAATGATTAGGTGTTGCTGCTTTTGATGTGTTAATCGGTCTGGCGTCTGGTTGCTATCAAATAATGTAACGCAATCTTTTTTGCTGATTTCTGCGTGAGTACTGGTATTCCCGTTGTTGGTTGGATCTAGCAGCGTGCCTGTAGGAGTGGTCTCGGCAAACTCATGGATTGCAGTTGACTCTGGCACGGAAGGTGTTTTTTCACGTAAAAAGAAATAGCCAGCTGATGCTACTAATCCTGCCAATAACACCGTTCCCACTCGTTTTTTGTTGTTCATCATCAGTCCTTAAATCAGTAATGAAATTATCTCCTAAACCAAAGCGCCAGCATACCAATCGCGGCTAGCACAATGGTGGAGGGTGATACATCGGTGATAATCCAATCGCGCAGCACTGCAGAGCCTTGTAAGTCTTGATACAAGAAATAACCGGCCGCACCAAAAGCCAGTAATGCGATTAGCTTGCGGCGGCCGCGATGTTGCTGCAAATTTCGTTGGGCAGCATCTGCTTCCAGTGCATCCAATTTTTGGGCGATGAGCGGCATCTGTTGCAGGCTGTTGAAGATAAGATCCGGCACCTGAGGGAATTTCTCCATCCACTCGGGCGCGTAGCGTTTGAGTTCACCCCAGAGGGATTTGGGATGAAAACGATTTTTCAACCAGCGTTCCAAAAACGGATGCGCGGTTTCCCATAAATCCAGATCGGGATAAAGTTGTCGACCGAGGCCTTCGATATTGAGCAGCGTCTTCTGCAGCAATACCAGCTGCGGCTGCACTTCCATTTCAAATCGGCGCGCGGTGCGAAATAAACTGAGCAACACATTGGCAAAGGAAATATCTTTGAGCGGCTTGGCAAAAATCGGCTCGCAGACGGTGCGTACTGCCGCTTCCAATTCTTCTACCCGCACTGTGTTGGGAACCCAACCGCTTTGTACGTGCAACTCCGCCACTTGGCGATAATCGCGGCGAAACATCGCCAACAAATTACGCGCCAAATAATATTGGTCTTCGCGCGTGAGTGAACCGACGATTGCCATATCTACCGCGATGTACTGCGGCAGCTGCGGATTTTTTCGCGATACAAAAATATTGCCGGGGTGCATATCGGCATGGAAAAAATTGTGCTCGAACACCTGGGTGAAAAAAATCTCTACGCCGCGCTCGGCGAGTTTTTTCATATCGGTATTCTGCGCGGCCAATTCATCTAAATCCGTTACCGGAATACCGTAGATGCGTTCCATCACCAAAACATTAGCGCGCGTGTAATCCCAGTAAATTTCCGGCACATACAGCAGCGGGGAATTTAAAAAGTTGCGGCGCAGTTGTGAAGCGTTAGCGGCTTCACGCTGCAGATCCAGCTCATCAAAAATCGTGGTGCGATAATCCTGCACAATTTCCACCGGGTGCAGGCGCTTGCCATCGAGCGTATTTTTTTCAACCCAGCGCGCCACCACCAGTAACAGCTCTACATCCTGCGCGATAATATTTTCAATGCCGGGGCGCACAACTTTGATGACGACCTCGCGCCCATCTTTCAGTACCGCCGTATGCACCTGCGCCACTGACGCAGAGGCCAGAGGTGCGACCTCGTAACTCGCAAAAACATCACCGACTTTTGCACCGAGTGAGGTTTCCACAATGCGCTGAAACTCTTCGTTGGCAAAGGGCGCCACATTGTCTTGCAGGTGATTGAGTTCACGTACGATATCGTCGGGAACCAGATCCGGGCGGGTGGACAGCAGCTGGCCGAATTTTACAAAGATGGGGCCCAAATCTTCACAGGCGCGACGCAGGCATTCGCCGCGCGACATTTTTTCACCACTGGCAGAACGCGGCAGGGGAAAGAGTTTGAAAAAGAATAATAAAATGCGCGCCGCCACAGGCAAATTGGCGGGCAGCAATTGATCAAGGCGATAACGCGCGAACACGCGTAAGATTTTTAATAAGCGGAAAAAAACAATCACGGATTTGATTTCTCTTTAATGTTTTTTCTATTAATGATCGTTTCAACACGCGCCGCTGCGCGATCTACCGCCAAACGCAAGTCATCCACCTGGCGATAAAAATCCTCCAGCTCAGGTTTGCTTGGCAGGGCTTTTAATTCTTCAGTCAGGAATTCGCTGGTCAACCGCTGTGCGCTCTGCGCGCGATCTTTCGCCCAGCCGAACTTTGCGCGGATCATTTGTGCTGTTTGATGGCCGACAATATCGCCGGTGAATTGACTGAGCATTTCTTCCCAATCGATATCCAGATTTTTCACCAAGCGTTGCAGGTCGGCGAGCAAACTCAAATCGCCCATCACCGTGACGCCACTGTCTTTTAAATTGTGGATTTCGGTTTGCGACAATTGCGCTAAAGCCAAGAGCGAGCCAGTGATGCGCGTATCCACATCGCCATCCCAATTGCCCATCAAGCGCAGTTCGTCATCCATCGGCATGATAAAAAACTGCAGCGCGGGCGCCGTGATTTGCACGGCGAGAATTTTTCCTTCCAATTGTGCAAGGCCAATGCGCGTGGCCGGGTCATAACGCAGCGCGGCATTCAGCATTTTTTCGGCGCTGGCGAGCGCGGCAATGGTGAGCGTACTTGTCATGAACAGGGCCATTAAGGTTTGATGCCTTTGTGCAGCGCGACTATGCCGCCGGTCATATTGTGGAATTCGGTGCGCACAAATCCGGCGGTGTCCATCATCTCTTTGAGAGTTTGCTGATCGGGATGCATGCGGATTGATTCGGCGAGGTAGCGATAGCTTTCGGCATCGTTCGTCACCAGCTTGCCCATAAACGGCAGCACTTTGAAGGAATAGGTATCGTAAATTTTGCTGAGGATTTCGCTCTGGGGTTTGGAGAATTCGAGCACCAACAAACGGCCGCCCGGTTTCAATACACGCAACATGGAACGCAGCGCCATATCTTTGTCGGTCACGTTGCGCAAACCGAAAGCGATGGTGATGCAATCGAAGGTGTTATCGGGAAAGGGCAGGAATTGCGCATCGCACTGGGCGAAATTGATATTGCCCGCAATGCCGCGATCGGTCAGGCGGTCGCGCCCCACGCCGAGCATGGAGGCGTTGATATCCGCGAGCACAACTTGCCCATTGCTGCCGACGAGTTTGGCGAATTGATAACTTAAATCACCGGTGCCGCCCGCGATATCCAACACTTTGTGCCCGGCGCGCACACCCGAGGCCTCAATGGTGAATCGCTTCCACAGGCGATGAATGCCGCCCGACATCAAATCATTCATCACATCGTATTTGGCGGCGACTGAGTGAAAGACCTCGGCGACACGTTCGGCTTTTTCTTCAACAGGCACTTCCTGAAAGCCAAAGTGGGTGGTTTTTTTATCGTTCATAGTGGAATCCAAAGGCAGGCAACCCAAGCGGGCAGGGTGCCGGCATTGTACTGGCATTGGGTGGACATTGCACAGCGGCGCATGGGTGGCAGAAGAAGGTCGAATCAAATGTGCGCGGCAAAGAATGTGGTAGTGTTTCAGCCTTCATTGCGTAAAATCCCCGTCATTACCGATTCATACTCCCTTTATCATCACCATTACGCCGCTGGAGGAAGGATAATTTTATGCGCGCCCTCGGATTTATCATTGCACTGCCCATCGCACTGCTCATCGCCAGCACCAGCCAGGCCAACGAACTTAAGCCCTTCACCACCGATGGCTGCTCACTCTGGATTGACGGTACGCCGGAACAGCCCAACCTTTGGCGCCACTGCTGCGTGGCTCATGATTTGGATTATTGGAAAGGTGGTAGCGAGGCGCAGCGCAAACAATCCGATGCGCGCATCCAGGCCTGCGTTAAAGAAGCACAGGGGCCGGGCATGGCTAACTACATTTATAAAAATGTGCGCTGGGGCGGCAGCCCTTATTGGATGAACCACTATCGCTGGGGCTACGGCTGGGATTATTTCGACGGCCGCTGGCCGCGCGGCTATAAAGTCCCTACTGCGGATGAACAGGCACAGATCGACAAGGCCATGCCCGCAGCCCGGCAAGTGATTGCAGATGATTTGGTTAAACATCCGGCCAATGCTGCAGCCGACAAGGGCGGTGCGGGGAGCAACTAATCTCGTCTGATCGACTTCTGATTGTAATAAATGGGTGTTTGAATCTACCCAAGTGGATTACAATCGCCGCCGCAGTTGCACCGGGTTCGAACTAGACTTACCACCGGTCAATGCGCGGCCAAATGGCTCCAAATCGCGTCCGGTTTTCCTCGGTTTGCCCCTCAGGTGCGCCGGCCGGACGATGCGCCACGCAACCAGTCTTTGCAGTACCTAACAAGCACCACCCAGAGGCGTCTCGCCAGCAAGTGAAATTCCAGCCTTATACTTTTATGGAGACTCCATGAAATTTCGCTTTCCCATCGTCATCATCGACGAAGACTTTCGCTCCGAGAACACCTCGGGTTTAGGCATACGCGCGCTCGCGGACGCCATTGAAAAAGAAAGCTGGGAGGTAGTTGGTGTAACCAGCTACGGTGACCTGTCGCAATTCGCGCAGCAACAATCGCGCGCCTCTGCGTTTATTTTGTCGATCGACGACGAAGAATTTGGGAGCGGCTCACTCGAAGAGACCGACCACGCGCTCAAATCCCTCCGCGCCTTCGTGGAAGAGATTCGCTACAAAAACGCCGACATCCCGATTTATCTGTACGGCGAAACCCGCACTTCACGCCATATCCCCAACGATATTTTGCGTGAACTGCACGGCTTCATTCACATGTTTGAAGACACGCCGGAATTTGTGGCGCGCCACATTATCCGCGAAGCCAAATCTTATCTTGATGGTTTGGCACCACCCTTCTTCCGCGCGCTGGTGCATTACGCGCAAGACGGTTCCTATTCCTGGCACTGCCCCGGTCACTCCGGCGGCGTCGCGTTTTTGAAATCGCCTATCGGCCAGATGTTCCACCAGTTCTTTGGTGAAAATATGCTGCGCGCCGACGTGTGTAACGCGGTGGAAGAACTCGGCCAATTGCTCGACCACACCGGTCCCATCGCTGCATCTGAACGCAATGCCGCGCGTATTTTCAACGCCGACCACTGCTACTTCGTCACCAACGGTACGTCCACATCGAACAAAATGGTGTGGCACTCAACTGTAGCGCCGGGCGATATCGTAGTCGTTGACCGCAACTGCCATAAGTCGATCCTGCACTCGATCATTATGTGCGGCGCAATCCCCGTATTCCTGATGCCGACACGCAACAACCTCGGCATTATCGGCCCGATTCCGCTGGAAGAATTCACGCCCGAAAGCATCGCCCGCAAGATCGAAGCAAACCCTTTTGCGCGCGAAGCCGTGAACAAAAAACCGCGCATCCTCACCATTACCCAATCGACTTACGACGGTGTGCTCTACAACGTAGAAACACTCAAAGATATGCTCGACGGTAAAATCGATACGTTGCACTTCGATGAAGCCTGGTTGCCGCACGCCACTTTCCACGAGTTCTACAAAGACATGCACGCGATTGGCAAAGATCGCCCGCGCGCAAAAGAGTCGATGATTTTCTCTACCCAATCCACACACAAATTGCTCGCGGGTTTATCGCAAGCATCACAAGTGCTGGTGCGTGAATCAGAAAGCGTGAAGCTGGATCAGGATGCATTTAATGAAGCCTATTTGATGCACACCTCTACTTCGCCGCAATATTCGATCATCGCGTCATGCGATATCGCCGCCGCAATGATGGAAGCACCTGGTGGTCACGCACTGGTAGAAGAATCGATTTTTGAAGCGCTGGATTTCCGCCGCGCCATGAAAAAAGTGGACGAAGAATGGGGCCAGGACTGGTGGTTCCAGGTCTGGGGTCCGGAAGAATTTGCCGAAGAAGGCATTGGCACCCGCGAAGATTGGGTACTGCGCAGCGATGACAACTGGCATGGCTTCGGCAAACTCGCGCCGAACTTCAACATGCTCGACCCGATCAAAGCCACCATCGTTAACCCGGGCTTGTCAGTAAATGGCCAATTCAGCGATACCGGTATTCCTGCATCGATCGTCACCAAATATTTGGCAGAAAACGGCGTAATCATCGAGAAATGCGGCCTCTACTCCTTCTTCATTATGTTCACCATCGGCATCACCAAAGGCCGCTGGAATACACTCGTAGCCGCGCTGCAACAATTTAAAGACGACTACGACAAGAACCAGCCGATGTGGCGCATCATGCCCGAATTTGCGCAAGCGAATCCGCGCTACGAGCGCATGGGCCTGCGCGATTTGTGCCAGCAAATCCATGACTTCTACAAAGCCTATGACGTTGCGCGCCTGACAACCGAAATGTACCTGTCCGATATGCAACCGGCGATGAAACCGTCAGATGCCTTCGCAAAAATGGCGCACCGCGAAATCGAACGCGTACCTATCAACGAATTGGAAGGCCGCATCACCTCGATTTTGTTAACGCCCTATCCACCAGGAATTCCGCTGTTAATTCCCGGCGAACGCTTTAACAAAACCATCGTCGATTATTTGAAATTCGCACGCGACTTCAACGAACGCTTCCCCGGCTTTGAAACCGACGTACACGGTTTAGTGAAACGTGAAGTGGATGGCAAAAGAGATTATTTTGTTGATTGCGTAAAACAATAAATCGTTAATCCCATCCTTATCCCGTGGCGAATGCGTGAAAATGCATTCGCCATTTTTCTAAGCCTCGCGTGATCCCCATCAAACTGATAGATTGCCGCTTTTGCAATTACTAGCGCGCATCGCTGGAACAACAACGCCGCGATCCGGATGCTCTACCGAAGCGCATCCCCGCACAAATCTTTAACCCACAAGGAGAGTAAGCATGACTGAAAAAAAAGTGAGCGACCAACATCACACCACCTTCGATGGAATCCGTCACTTGGATGAAGCTGGTAATGAGTTTTTGCAGGCGCGCCAGTTGGCCAAGGTGCTGGAGTATTCGGAGTACAGGCATTTTGTCCCCGTTATTGACCGCGTAAAGGTGGCCTGCCAGACCAGTGGCAAGCAGGTAAGTGACCATTTCGAGGATGTCCTCTGAATGGTCAGCATCGGCTCCGGCGCACAGCGTCCGGTCGATGTGCTGGTCATGCAAACCAGCATTAAGCAGATTGAGAGCGAACTGGGTAATATTGATTCATGACCAAGCGCAAACCACCTCAGCTTCCCAAAAATACCGACGCCTCACTCGTCCGCTCCTCTGCCGCCGAATACCTGACTTTTATCGCCGCCAATGGCCAGAGTGGTGTGGAGGCGATATATGCCGACGAGAGTATCTGGCTCAGCCAGAAGATGATGGGGGCGCTCTATGATGTGGAAACCCACACCATCAACTACCACCTGAAAAAGGTCTTTTCCGACAGCGAATTAGAAGAAGTTTCAGTTATTCGAAAATTTCGAATAACTGCCGCCGACGGCAAAAACTACGATACACAGCACTACAAATTACCAGCCATTATTGCTGTGGGCTACAAAGTGAATTCTGAGCGGGCCGTGCAGTTTCGCAAGTGGGCAACGGGGATCATCGAGAAGTTCACGATTGAAGCCTATGTGATGGACGATGAGCGCATCAAGGCCGGTGGTTCCATCCTTACCGAACGGTATTTTGAAGAGCAGTTACAGCGTGTTCGTGAGATTCGCCTTTCGGAACGCAAGTTCTACCAGAAAATCACCGACATCTACGCTACCGCTATTGATTACGATGTGACTGCACAAGCTACCAAGCGTTTTTTCGCCACCGTGCAAAATAAATTGCACTGGGCGATTCACGGTCAAACAGCTGCGGAGGTGGTGTATAAGCGCGCGGATGCCAACAAAGACCACATGGGTCTCATCAGCTGGGAAGATGCGCCTCACGGCAAAATTCAGAAATTCGACGTGGTAGTCGCCAAGAATTACCTGACTGAGCACGAAATGGCGCAACTCTCTCGCTTGGTGAATGCGTACCTGGATGTTGCAGAAGATATGGCGCAGCGCCAAATTCCTATGACGATGCAAGACTGGGAAACTCGCCTGAACCGTTTTATCGAGGCCACCGATCGCGAGGTACTGCAAGATGCAGGCAAGGTCACTGCGGAAATTGCCAAAGCCCATGCAGAAAGCGAGTTCGAGAAATACCGCATTATTCAGGACCGACTTTTCGAAAGCGATTTTGATCGCCTGCTGAAACAGATTGAGCCTGATAAAGGCAAGAAGTGAAGCACATGGCGAAGAAAAACTCACTGCAGCCACTCGCGGCTGAATCAACTTAAAAACCAATCACAATCAAACAGGGAAATATTATGCGTGTTCATTGGTCTTCATGGTGTGCTGTTGCATTGTTGAGTTTACTGCTCGGTGCTTGCGACAAATCTGCCCCCGAGGAAAATTCCAAAGCAGTTACCAACGCGGCAGAAAAAGCCGAGGTGATTTCACCAAACTGGGAAGCGCATATTGCGGATTACCCCAAGCGTTGGATTGCGGCTGAAGCGCCCCTGTACATTCGTTTTACCCACCCCGTAATTAGCGAGGCGGAAGTAAACACTGCCTTTAATCCCAAGCAGATTGCGCTGGACACCAAAACGCCAGTGAACCTTACCTTTACCTCCACTACCGAATTGCGTATTTCGCCGATTGAGCGTTTGCCAAACGATACAGAAATTCGCATCAGCCTGAGTGCCGATGGCCTCACGGGGATTGAACAATCGCTCGATGATTTCGAATTTACCGTGCGCACCATCAAACAAGATTTTGATTTGCGCGTGGATAGTTTGAGCACACAGCAAGACGATGAAAATCTCATGCAACTGAGCGGAGCTATTACTACTGCCGACACCAGTGAATTGGATGCCATTAAAAAAATTCTGCGCATTCAGATTAATAATCAATTGACCGACGCTGTATGGACGCAAGAGTTGGATCGCAAAACCCACACATTTTTAATCACCGGCATCCAACGCGGCGATACCGCAGGCACGATTCATTTGGAGTGGGATGGCACAGCGATTAATTCCACCGACAAGGGCGCGCGCGAATTGGAAATTCCCGCTCAGAAAACCTTTCAAATTACTGGCGTGCAAGTGATTCGCGAGCCGAACACGGCGATTGAAATTCAATTTTCCGATGAACTCGACAGCACGCAAAATCTCAGCGGTTTGGTGACACTCGCAGGCAAAACAGTGAATGCGGTAATCGATGGCAGCGTCTTGCGTTACACGCCGGAAAATCTGGACGCCGGTGAATTGGATCTGGTCGTTAGCGGCAGCGTGAACAGCAAAAAATACAAAAGCCTGGGCAGCGACTACCAACAAAAAATCGTTTTGAATTTAGTGAAACCGCTGGTGCGTTTTGTGGGCAAAACATCAATCTTGCCACCGGCCAGCCAAATCTCCGTGCCTTTTGAAGCGGCAGGTGTGGATTCAGTGCAAGTCATCGCCTTTAAAGTGTTTGCCAATAATGTTGGTCAATATTTGCAAGATTACCCACTCACATCGGCAACTGCCGCAACAGATACGGGGCGCTATTTGTGGCGTAAAACCTATCGCCTGCCGGAAATTCCCCGCGCTGGCGTGCAGCGGTTTAATTTGGAATTGTCTGAGCTAATGGCGCAACATCCCGATGGATTGATTCGTTTGGAATTGCGCATCGACCGCAGCAATTCTATTTACACCTGTGAACAACCGCGCCCATCTGAACCCGTCGCTAAAATGCCGGAAGATTCCGACGGCGAAAGCTATTACGACCGCGTTGAAGAACCGGCTTGGTATCAACAATATTATCAGTCGAGCGGTTACTACAATTACAGTGAACGCAATAATCCCTGCGATGACACCTACTATTACTACGGCGATGAAATTGCATCGGCGCGCAATTTTATTGTGTCCAATATCGGGTTAATGGCCAAACGTGGCGATGGCAATCAACTGCATGTGATCAGCACCGAACTCAGCAGCGCCAAACCCATGAGCGGCACCGACATCACCGCGTACAATTACCAACAGCAACCCATTGGTACCGGTACTACCGACAGTTACGGCATGTTGCAAATGACTACTGACGGTGTGCCTTTTTATCTTGAAGCGCGCAATGGTAAACAAATTGGTTATTTGCGCGTGCGCACCAGTGAAGCTTTGCCTACCAACCAATTTGATGTGAGCGGTGAACATATCAAAGGCGGTTTAAAAGGTTTTCTCTATGGCGAGCGCGATGTGTGGCGTCCGGGCGACGATATTTTTCTCACTTTTATCCTGGAAGATAAAACCCAACAGCTCCCGGCGAATCACCCGGTTACTTTGGATTTATTTGATCCAAGCGGCAAAAAAGTGTTGAGCCAAACCAATGTGCAACCGGTGAAGGATTTTTATACCTTTAATTTAAAAACCGAAGAAACCGCGCCGACCGGAAATTATCGCGCGGTGGTGCATGTGGGCAATCGCTATTTTGACCAGATGTTAAAAATCGAAATGGTGGTACCCAATCGCATCAAAGTGGATTTAACCCCGGCAGAAACACCGCTGCGTATTGGCAACATGCCCACGCAAGTCAGTTTGTTTGCGCAATGGCTGCAAGGCGCAACCGCAAAAAATTTAAAAGCCGATTCCGAATTAAAACTCAGCTCGCGCAAATCCGTATTTGCCGGTTTTGAGCAATTTAATTTTGATGATCCGGTGCGCACTTTCTCCGGCAGCGCGCAAAAGGTATTTGATGGAAAATTAGATGAAACCGGCAACGCCAGCTTCCCTGTCAATGTGAGCTTGTCATCGCCGCCGCCGGGCAAACTGACTGCTTCATTTATGACGCGCGTTTTTGAAGAGAGCGGCAACTTCAGCACGATTTTGCGCCCTTACGAATTGCTGCCGTTTGATAATTGGGTCGGCATTAATATCCCCAAAGGCAGTGGCTATATGGATGCTATTGGCCGCGATGAAGACCACCCCATTCTGATCCAAACATTAAATGCGCAAGGCAAAGCCGAAGCGCAACGCACAGTCGAAGTCAATGTATATGAAATCGGCTGGCGCTGGTGGTGGGATGAAGAGAGTGAAAATCTCGCTGAATATTTTAACAATTCATCGCATCGCGCTGTCACCACTGAAACACTGGTGAGCGATGAGAACGGTCGCATTAATTGGAAGCTTGAAAAAAACAAGTACGATTGGGGTCGCCATATTATTCGCGTGTGCGATAGCGGCGCGGGCGACTCTTCGTCACAACAAGGCCACTGCTCGGGCGAAGTGGTGTATTTGGGTTGGAGTTACGATTCATCTGCCAGTGCCGATTCTGCTACGCAATTAATGCTCTCGACCGACAAAGAAAAATATAACGTTGGCGATATTGCCAAAGTGCGTTTACCTAAAGCGCGGGAAGGGCGCATCTTACTCAGCATTGAAAATGGCACTCAGGTATTGGAATCGCGTTGGTTGGATTTGCAACCGGGCCAAACTGAAATTGAAATTCCTGTCACCCAAGCTATGGCCCCTAACGTTTACGCAAACGTTGCATTATTGTTGCCGCATCAAAAACGCATTGCTGAAGCACCTATGCGCTTGTACGGCATAGTCCCGCTCTTGGTAGAAGACCCTGCCACGCGTTTAATTCCGCAATTGGATGTGCCTGAAAAAGTGCGCCCGGAATCTGAATTCGTCATAAAAGTCAGTGAACAAAATCAACGTGCGATGACTTATACATTGGCGATGGTGGATGAAGGTCTGCTTGGCCTCACCAATTTCCACGCACCCGATGCGCACGAT
>CAIOHY010000136.1 GCA_903858205.1 uncultured Cellvibrio sp. | reverse complement strand
CAAGCTCTCTTTTGCAGGAGCGGCGAACTTACCTTCACCAACACGATTTAATGATGCTTCGGCGCGATCCAATAATCCGGCACGCAGAAAATCACGGCCCAACTCATAAGCAGCATGATCGCGATCACGCGGCTTTAAGTCATCACGATTAGCCAGGTGCTGGTGAACTCGAATTGCACGCTCGGTCTCACCGCGGCGACGGAATAAACTCCCCAAAGCAAAATGAAGTTCGATTGTTTCAGGATCGAGCTGAGCAATCTTGACCAAAGTCTCAATCGCCTGATCCGGCTGTTCATTTAATAAAAGGCTTAATCCTTTAAATGTCGAGCGTTGCTGACGCATGCGCTCGCGCTCATCCATGCGATTCTCAAGACGCAAATCCCAGCGCGAAGCCAACCAGCCAATACCAAACATGACTGGTAATAACAGCAGCCAGGAGGTTGCAATCTGAATCATGCTGTACAGATCTTAAATAAAAAAATGGTCCGAATGGACCACTGGATACGCGCTATGTGACTAGGCACCAGAACCCTCTTTAGGGCTCACTTGCTTCAGAGGCTTGTAATCCACGCGCTCACGTAATTCTTTTCCAGGCTTGAAATGGGGCACTCGTTTTTCTGGGATCAATACTTTCTCACCAGATTTTGGGTTACGACCAGTACGCGCAGGACGGTGATGCAAAACAAAGCTACCAACACCGCGTAACTCAATTCGCTTGCCTTCGGCTAAAGCGTGAGTCATGGTGTCTAGCAATGTTTTTACTGCCAACTCCACATCTCTAGGTAGTAGCTGGGGAAACTGTTCCGCCAAGCTCTCCACGAGTTCGGAGCGAGTAATTGCTTGTTGCTCTTGATCTGACATGATCTATCAATAAAAAACCGCCGCTCTCCTAGTGGAAAGCGGCGATATTGATTTAGCCTTGATTGTCCAACTTCGCTTTTAACAAAGCACCCAAGTTGGTTGTGCCGGACTGCGCATCACCTTGGAGTTTGCTCATAGCGTCTTGTTGGTCAGAGCTGTCTTTAGCTTTGATTGAAAGATTGATTACACGTGACTTACGATCAATATTGATGATCATTGCAGTTACGCTATCGCCTTCTTTCAATACATTGCGTGCATCTTCAACGCGATCTGTTGAGATCTCAGAAGCACGTAAGTAAGCCTCAACTTCATCAGCCAAGTGAATAGTTGCACCCTTGGCATCAACAGCTTTCACAGTACCAGTTACAAGGCTACCCTTGTCGCTTACGGATGTGTAGTTATTGAATGGGTCACCAGACAATTGCTTGATACCGAGAGAGATACGCTCTTTCTCAACATCAATGGCCAATACAGTAGCTTCAACTTCATCGCCTTTTTTGTATTTCTTAACAGCTTCTTCTCCTGGCTCATTCCATGAGAGGTCTGAGAGGTGAACTAAACCGTCGATACCGCCAGGCAAACCAATGAACACACCAAAGTCAGTAATAGACTTGATTGCGCCAGTCAGCTTGTCGCCTTTTTGTTGGCCACGTGAAAACTCTTCCCATGGATTAGCTTTGCACTGCTTGATGCCCAAGCTGATACGACGCTTGTCTTCATCAATATCCAGAACCATTACTTCATCTTCGGTTCCTAATGCAGTAGCTTTGCTTGGAGCAACGTTCTTGTTAGTCCAATCCATTTGAGAATCGTGTACCAAACCTTCGATACCAGATTCGATTTCAACGAATGCACCGTAGTCAGTCAGGTTAGTTACCTTACCGAATAAACGGGTGTTTGGTGGGTAACGACGAGCGATACCAACCCATGGATCATCACCAAGTTGTTTCACGCCGAGTGAAACACGGTTCTTCTCTTGATCGAACTTCAAAATCTTTGCGGTAACTTCTTGACCAACAGTTAGCATCTCGCTTGGGTGACGCACGCGACGCCATGCCAAATCGGTAATGTGCAAGAGTCCATCGATACCACCGAGGTCTACGAATGCGCCGTAATCGGTAATATTTTTGATGGTGCCTTGAACAACGCTACCCTCTTGGAGGTTAGACATCATCTTGGCGCGCTCTTCGCCTTGGCTAGCTTCTACAACAGCACGACGAGAGAGGACAACGTT
>CAIOHY010000135.1 GCA_903858205.1 uncultured Cellvibrio sp. | reverse complement strand
TGTATTGTTTGAGTACCTGTCCCGTTCGGACAGGGGTGGAAATAATTTTCAGCGTATCATGAGTCGTATTGATAAGCTCTTTACTGTGATAGTCAATAAGCCAAAGGCGGGTGTTAATATTTTCTTGCGACCAGTGCCATGGGAGTTGATAAATTCGGCCATATCTTTCTGTTAATGCATCGCGATTAGTATAAAAACGCTTGCCAATAAAGAGAATATTCATTTTTTTGATTGGTGCCCTATTAATTGTCTTACCAAAAACTTCCCATAAAAATATTGTGTGAGGATCTTATGTTTTCTCTATTTGTGGGGGTTTCTTAATAGCTGCATTATCAAAGAGCTAGTCGTTGTTAGTGCTGTCGGTAGAATTTAATTGTTCAAGAATTTTTTTGCCAAAGGTGAGCCAAGAAAATTGTTTAGAAAAAGCTATGCATGAAGGTTGAAAATCTTTGCTGGTTGCCAAGGCTTTTAAAGTGAGTTCTGCAAATTTGTGGTAATTATTAGATTCAACTAGGAAACCAGACTTTCCATCTTTCACTGCATCAACGATCCCTCCTGTAGCAAATGCAACCGTAGGTATTCCGTGTGCAGCTGCTTCAATTGCGACCATGCCAAACCCTTCTGGGTCACCGGGTATATCTCTCACAGGGAAAACATGTACTGTTGCAGAAAAGTACGCATTGGACAGCGTGTTTTTATCGGTGATTTTCCCGAGGAAGAAAATATGATTTCCAATGCCTTTTTCATCTGCCTCCTTCTCTATTTCAGCTTGGGTTTGAGCACTGGCATACAAAGAGTCAGATGGAGCATCACCTATTACAACTAACATCGTATTGGGTTGTTCTTTAAGAATAATTGGAAGTGAGCTCTTAACAAACTCCAGCAAGCCTTTTCTCGTAGTTAAGCGCCCGACAGAGAGTAAAATTGGCCCTTCATCCAAGTTAAATTTGGTACGGAAATTATTTTGAGATTCGCTTTGCGAATGTTCCGGAATGGATACGCCAGGGTTGACAATGCCTATTCTACTTGAATTAACTCCATTTTTTTTTAGCTGCTCTGCTGTGTGGTTGCTGTTTGCAATCACTCTATCTAATCTACGAATAGCAGGTATCCATAATAGCTTGTATAGAGGATGGTTGACTGCGACATCGAGTCCATGTGTGTATGCAATAGCTCGAGCTCCTGTTATGCGTGCAGCAACCAATGCCATCGGTGCTGTAAGCCCGCTTCCTGCAAATATAAAAGTTGGTTTTAATTTTCTGGCTAATTGAATAGATTTCCAGCTGGCTACCGCTAAAAAATGCCACAACGGTTTTAATCTAATGCCCGTAAATTGTGTACCTACCGGCATAAAATGAGTGGACTCTTCGGGGCAGATTGCATGCACATCTAAATGCTGAGACAGCTCATCAAGAATATGCCAGTTAAGCCTTTCCATTCCTCCGACAAGAGGGGGAAGGTTACGTGTTATTACAATTATTTTTTTTTTATGCATGGTAAATATAGGCCATATAAGCGAATGTTAATTTAGGAGTTTATTTACGTTTCTAGTGCTCGGATACCCTCATCGACAAATCCACCGCTCGACAATGCTTCGTCAACCCACCAATAGAAATAAAATCCACGCCGGTTTCTGCCGTCGGAATTAGCGTCTGTTCGTTGATGTTTCCCGATGCTTCCAATTTCGCCCGCCCTGCATTTATTTCTACCGCTTTTTTCATATCACCAATGCTGAAGTTATCTAGCATGATGATATCGGCTTTCGCTTCGAGTGCTTGGTCCAATTCCGCAAAGTTTTCCACTTCAACTTCAACCGGTTTGCTTGGGGCAATAGCTCGTGCTGCGGCAACTGCTTTGGCGATTCCGCCGCAGGCGGCGATGTGGTTTTCTTTGATCAGGAATGCATCATATAAACCGATACGATGATTATGGCAGCCGCCGCAGGCTACTGCATATTTTTGTGCGGTGCGCAGGCCGGGAATGGTTTTGCGGGTGTCGAGCAGTTTCACGCCGGTGTGGGCGACTTGATCTGCGTAGTGTTTGCTGATGGTGGCGGTGCCGGAGAGAGTTTGCACAAAATTCAATGCGGCGCGCTCGCCAGTGAGCAGGCTGCGGGCGCTGCCTTTTAGGGTGAACAAAAGGCTATTGGCTACTGCCTGTTGGCCATCTTCTATATGCCAAATTATCTCAACTTTTGGATCAAGTTGGCGGAACACGTCTTCTACCCAGGCTTTGCCGCAAAAAATGCAGTTTTCTCGGGTAATGATGTTGGCCTCGGCAAGTTGCTCTGCCGGGATTAGTTGGGCGGTGATATCACCTGATCCTATGTCTTCAGCAAGGGCGATTGTTACGCTCTTGGTTATATCTTCGGAAAGGTTTGGCAGGTTTTTGCTGTATAAAAGATTCATGTTGTATGTCGAATAATTAAACACTATGTAATTGAAAATCGGTATTTTTGGCGTTGAATTCTTTCTCTAATTCCAAAACATACTTAGAAAATGGCTATGCCGCACATTGGTTATAACCTTTTGTGATATGTCTCTCGATCTTATCATTTGCCCACTTGGTGTGTCTTTCCCTTAGTTATACTTCAATTACGCAAGTTTTTACTAATGGTAATCCGCCATGTCCGAACAGATGAAAACTGACCCCAAAAAGGTTGTTCACTTAAATGTAGAACGCAATTCGGCCACCAATTCCCAAGTGGCGCTCGCTCGTTTGCCGGCTGCGATACACACCTTGCGTGACAAATCACGCCAGCAGTTGCAACTGCTTCTGCGTGAGTTGTTCGATAAAGTTGATGATGCCATGTTTGAGTTGGCGGACAAAGCGAACAACAACCACGATCAGAACATCTTTTTCGATTCCATGCGTGAAGTCCGTATCCGTCGCCGCGCGATGGAGACGTCTTTTTTTCGCAGTATCGATATCAGTTTTGCCCAATTGCTCGATCCAAGTGCCTACCGCGATGAGAAACAATCCACGGAGAAAACCGTTTCACTGGACGATTTGTCGTTAGTAAAAAATGATGAGCTGGAAGAGATGGTTGCCGTTGACGGCATGGTTAACAAAGCTAACGAACAATTCGCTGAATCAATTCAGCATTTAACACTGCGTATCGATCATCTGGTGCCCACAAAGGTTTATCAAAAGAACAACCCCTTGGGCGTTGATGTGATCTGCAATGCCTTTACCGATGCGACCAAGGCATTGAATGTCGATGTAAAAGCCAAGCTGGTCTTATTCAAGTTGTTTGACAACATCGTCATGACCAAGTTGGGTAAGCTGTTTAATGTGCTGAATCAAACCTTAATCGACGCCAATATCCTCCCGTCGCTCAAGCAAGAAGTTCGCGCGAAAAAATTGTCATCCTCCGCAACCGCTGATCATTTTGGCCGAGGCATCAGTGCGCAATTCGATTTGAATGGTCAAAACGTTGGTGGCACCACCGGCGGGCTCGCGCCAACTTATGACGATCAAACTAATCAGGTTTTACATCAACTGCGTGATTTATTGGGCGCTAATCGCGGAGCGCCGCGCACGCAATTGCCCGGCGAAGAAATCACTACTCAGGATCTGATTAAAATCCTGTCATTGGCGCAGCAACAAAATACTGGCAATGCCACCGTCTCCAGCGGAGCGCCCGTCAGCTTGCGCAATCTATTGACTGATTTGCTGCGCAATGAGACGCAAACCGCTGCCGCCATTAACCAAGTTGATGATGATGTAATTAACTTGGTAAGTATGATGTTCGAATTTATTTTGGATGATCGCAACCTAGCCGCGCCGATGAAAGCCCTCATTGGCCGGTTGCAGATTCCGATGGTTAAAGTGGCGATTGCCGATAAAACCTTCTTCAGTAAAGGCGGCCACCCTGCGCGTCGTTTGTTAAATGAGATGGCAATGGCGTGTTTGGGTTGGCAGGAATCCAGCGAGGAGAATCAGCGCAAAGACAGTCTCTTTAATAAAATGGAAGAAACTGTACGTGCGATTCTGACGGATTTTGATACTGACATGGGTATCTTTGAGCGGCTGCTGGTGGATTTCCGCTCATTCCTCGACAAAGAAAAACGCCGCGCACAAATTCTTGAGCAGCGCACAATTGATGCGGAAGATGGCAAAGCTAAATCCGAGCGCGCACGCACGCAGGTTGACGCCGAATTAAATCGTATTTGTGTTGGTAAAGATCTGCCCTTGGCGGTCACCAAATTATTGCGTGAAGCTTGGGCGAATGTGATGTTTATTACCTCGCTCAAACAAGGTGTAGACAGTGATGAGTGGCGTAATTGTTCTGCAACAGCACAGCAGCTTGTGTGGAGTGTTACGGCAGCCATGGATAAAGACAATCGCCAGCGTTTGTTAAAACTGGTGCCTGAGCTGTTGCAAAAACTTCGTACCGGTTTGGAAAGTATTTCGTTCAGTCCCTTTGAAACTACCAATTTGTTTAAACAGCTTGAAAGCGTGCACTTGGCACGTTTGCGTGGCGATGTAAAACCTTCGGTTGACGTTACGCCATCCGCATCCGCAGCAGACTTGGCAGCCAAGGCCAGTGAAATGGCAGCGAAGAATGCGACCACGAAAGCCGCCATGGTTGAGGCGCAAATACGCACGCAACAAGCGGCTAATGCAGCAGCGCAAGCGAGCAACGAGCAAAGTACAACGCAAGCACAGATTAATGAGGCCGCAGAGGCAGCTTCTGACATTGCGCAAGAATCTGCAGTTGAAACGCGAGTGATTACAGCGGAGGCTCAAACTGCAACAGAGCCTGTTGTCGTAGCTGAGGTTGTTGCCGTTGAGGAACTTATCGCAGCAGAAGATGCTGATCCAATTGTTGCATTAGAAGAAACCATCAGCGAAAGTCTCCAGGCTGACCCGCAACATTTAGCCTTGGTAAATAATATTACCCAGGGCACTTGGTTTGAAATGCAAGGCGATGCTGGGGAAAAATACCGCTGCCGTTTGGCCGCGATTATTCGCTCGGTAGGAAAATATATTTTCGTCAATCGTTCGGGTATGAAAGTCGCTGAAGAAAGCCGTGAAAGCTTGGCGATTGCAC
>CAIOHY010000134.1 GCA_903858205.1 uncultured Cellvibrio sp. | reverse complement strand
GCGCGCTTTTTTATTGGGTTAATTTTTCATTGGCCTTTACGCGATTCGCGGATATAAAAGCGGGCGTCTTTGGCTTGATTGTAGCAAGCGTCAAAGTTCTCTACGGTTTGCATGGTGCGCGCACTGGTAATTAATCCCAGTGCTTTGGTGTAGCTGATGGTGCCGCTAAATCCATCCGCTTTAGCGATGGATAATTCGCTCCAGGCGGCATCGATTTCTTGATCACAGGCGCTGCGGAATTGGGTTTTTCCCGCGCAGGCAGAAAGACATATACCGAGTGCGAGTAGGCTACTAATGAGGATAATTCTAGAAGTTGGCATCTGTGATTCTCCATGTGTGATCGTGATCATTTGATCAAGATCTGGCTCAAGAGTTCACATTCTCGCTGGTGCTGTGCCGAATGCCAAGCCTGATTTTTCAGGCGAGCAGGGCATCCACTTGGTGATGGAGTTCGCGATCTACCACGCGAATAGCCAGATCAAGCACTTGATCCAAAGGTGCGTTCACGTCAATCGTGTAGACATCGGTTTCGTGACTTGGATCTTCAAGGCTATCAAATTGACTGTCGACCAAGCTTGGCGCCATAAAATGGCCGGCGCGTTTATTGACTCGGGTTTGGATGGTATTTCTATCGCTATGCAGAAACAGAAATATTGTCTTGAGTCCTGCCTTGCGCAGTTCATCACGGTGGACGCGTTTAAGACCGGAAAATGCGAGGGTGGAGTGCTGTTGCTTGCATGCTGCACCACGGAAGTAGTCGCGCATACGAATCACCCATGGCAGGCGCATAGCATCAGTCAGCGGCATGCCTTTTGCCATGCGGTCGCGTGCTTCCTGACTATGGAAATCGTCGCCATCAAGATACTCATACCCGTAATGATCAGCCAGTGCCTTGGCGAGTGACGACTTACCGCTACCGGAAACACCCATCACAATAATGAGGTTGGTATCAGCATCAGGATTGGTTATGGCAGTTAAATGTGGCATCTGAATGTCTTCTCTGTACATCTAGTGATCAGCGGGTTAGGGGTATGCTGATGATAGCGCAATCATTGCGCTTGTGGTATGTTAGCAAAAAATAATAGCTAAGTGCAGATATTGCCTATGAAAACAACAAAAAAAAGAAGTTCCGATAAAAAAATTACCTTGGTTGATGTCGCCGATGCATCAGGTGTTAGTGCAATCACCGTATCCCGCGTGATCAATCAACCGGAAAAAGTATCTGAATCCCTGCGAATTCAGGTCCAAAAAGCGATTGATTCGCTTGGTTATATACCTAATCAGCATGCTAGCTCGCTAGCTTCGTCCAAGTCCAGAGTGATAGGCGTTGCCATTCCATCATTGAGTAACATCGTGTTCACTGAGGTGTTGCGCGGTATCTACGAAGTCATGGGGGCTGCGGGCTACAAAGTGCTTTTGGTGGATACCCATTACTCGCCGTTGGAAGAGGAAAAAATGGTGCGCACCCTGCTGAGCCAGTCCCCTGAGGGGTTGATCATCACGGGTGGCGACCAGACCAAAGCTTGCCAGAACTTCCTGCAAAAGGCGCGTATCCCGATTGTGCAAATCATGGAATTGCTTGCCGACCCAATCGATATGAATGTGGGTTTTGCCCATGGCCGCGCCGGTTTTGATGTGGTTAAGCATTTATTAGGTCAGGGTTACGAGCGCATAGGTTTTATCGGTGCGCGTATGGACCCGCGTGTACAGCAACGTATGCAGGGTTACAAATTGGCGTTGGAGCAAGCGGGTAAGTTTGAGAAAAATTACATCGTAACGACACCTGAACCTTCGTCAATCGGCGTGGGTGGCGAATTGTTTAAAAGTTTGATGGCATCAACCAACGGTGTTGTCGATGCGGTATTTTGCGTGAACGATGACTTGGCGCTTGGCGCTTTATTTGAAGCACAACGGATGAACATTCGTGTCCCTCAAGATATGGCCATTTGTGGATTCAACGATATCGAAGCAGCTGAATATGTAAACCCTTCATTGACCAGCGTGTCTGTTGGCCGTTATGAAATGGGTGTACAGGCATCGGAGATGATTATCCGGGTGCTCAATGAAAAACCAATCGAATCGAAAAAAGTCGATATGGGTTACGAAATTAAAAAACGCGCCTCGACGAGTCGTTTGTAGTTTCTTTTTGCAATTAAATAATAAATCTATAACGGGGTTTTCTTTTGACTAGTCGCAATAGTGATCGTTTGGCCAAGTTGAGTAAGCGTGAGCGTATCGGGTACGGATTGGGTGATGCCGGGTTTAATTTCTACTGGGCAATTATCGGTTCTTATCTCGTATTTTTTTATACGGACGTGTTTGGTATTGGCGCAGCGGCAGCGGCGACCATGATTACTGTTACCAAAATTATTGATGCGATCACCGATCCAATAATGGGTGGGATTGCCGACCGCACTAATACCCGCTGGGGAAAATTTCGCCCCTACTTACTCTGGGGTGCGTTGCCGATGATGGGGGCAGGTATTCTCACAATGAGTACGCCCGATTTGGATGAAACGGGAAAACTGATTTGGGCCTACGCAACCTACAGTTTGTTGATGCTCTGCTATACCGTGCTCAATATGCCTTACAACTCACTTTCTGCGGTGTTAACAGCTGATACACAAGAGCGTAACAAGCTCAACAGTACGCGTTTCTTCTTTGCTTATTTCAGTAGTATTTTTGTCGGTGCAGCTACGCCGGAATTAGCGGAATATTTTGGTGATGGTGATCGCTATAGTGCGCGCGGTTGGCAACTAACCATGGTGGTTTATTCAATCATTGCCAGTTGTTTATTTGTAGTCACTTTCTTGACTACACGCGAACGCATTCAGCCATCGCTAACCCAGGAAAAAACCAATCCGTTGAGTGACCTCAAAGACTTATTTACCTGTCGCCCATGGCTGGTGTTATTTGTATTGGCGCTGGTCTTTATGATTACCATGACGTTACGTGGAAGTTCGGCCGCTTATTATTTCCGCTATTTTGTCGAGCGCCCTGATTTATTGGGGAACTATATAGGTTTACAAATGGCCGGTCTGATGGTCGGCGCAATGTTCGCATCAACCGTTACAAAATATATTGATAAGCGCAAATTAATGATGTCGTTGCTTTGTGTGGTGGCGATATTGTCTATCGCATTCACATTTGTTCCAAAGCCTCACTCCACTGGTGTGTTGGATGTAGCATCAAATGAGGTTCAACTTGATGCAGGCACGCTGCTTGGGCAGCCGCATGCAGAAGGCGATACTTATCAATGGCTGCGTCACGACAAAATTTTCTGGATTATTAAGGAGCGTGTTCCTTTAGCAGAAACTGGGCCTGGGTTGAATCTGGCTGATGCGAAGGGCCAGGTGATCAGTGTCATACGTACCAGTGCGGACGGTACCATTCGTGACAGTGCGGAATTGCCAAAAGAAATTATTTGGATGTTTGTGCTGAATATTTTGATTAGTGTTGCGCTTGGTTTTAAACCGCCAATTACCTGGGCAATGTACGCCGATGTTGCTGATTATAACGAATGGAAAAATGGGCGGCGCGCAACTGGTATGACATTCGCGGCAACAACTTTTTCGCAAAAAATTGGCAGTGCGATTGGCTCGGCGTTAATGCTTTCAGTACTGGCTGCGATGGGCTATCAGGCAGGCCAGATGCAGGCGGGGGCATCGCTCGACAGTATCGTGTATATGCAAACGCTCGTACCAGGGTTATTTGCCTTGCTCACGGCTCTGTCACTGGTGTTTTACAATCTGAGCGATGCAAAAGTAGAGTCGATCCAGCAAGATCTTGAAACACGTCACTCCTAGGTTTTATTGCTTTAATTCAGCGCCGCGTTGCGGCGCTTTTTATTTTTGGCTCCTCGTAATAATTGTTTTCGATAGGATACCTTCATGACTAATGTGCTACTGAGACCCAGCAAGGCTGGCGAACGCTATGATTTGTTAACACCGGCGGCCATGCCGCGTGCAGCTGGGTTCCTGTGGAATCAGCAGATGATGATTCAGGTAACCTGTCGTGGTTATGCGGTCGCGCAATTTATGCAACCAGAGCCGGCCAAATATGCGTATGCGCCTAATTTGGAAGCAAAAACATTTATGCAGCCGGAGCAGCCTTACTACGCGCATCATCCGGGCCGTTTTTTTTATATCAAAGATGAGGAAACCGGCAAGATTTTTTCTGCGCCTTACGAACCCGTGCGTGCGTCCTATGACGACTATTCTTTTTCCGTTGGCAAAAGTGATTTGCAGTGGGCGATTGAATGCGATGGCGTGCGCGCCGAGTTGATGTTGTCATTGCCGGTAAAAGATATAGTGGAGTTATGGCAGTTGCGCGTGATTAACAATTCCGGTCGCGTGCGCAAATTAAGTGTGTACCCCTATTTCCCTGTTGGCTATATGTCCTGGATGAATCAGTCGGCCGAATATCGCGCTGATCTGGGCGGTATTGTTGCTACTTGCGTTACTCCTTATCAAAAAGTTGCCGATTACTTTAAAAATAAAAACTTCAAAGACAAAACATTTTTCTTGCATGAGGTTAATCCGGTTGCATGGGAGTCCAAGCAGGAGACTTTTGAGGGTGAGGGCGGGTTGCATAATCCAACAGCGCTGCAGGCAGACGTACTTGCGTGCGGTGATGCGCGTTATGAAACCCCTGCTGCAATTCTGCAGTACCGTGTGGAAATGCCCGATCAGGCGCAGCAAGATTATCGATTTATTTTTGGCCCAGCATTTGATGAGGCAGAAATCGTAAAGCTGCGCGATACGTATTTAAGTGCATCTGGTTTTGCCAAGGCACAGGCTGACTATGCGGCCTATATTGCCACGGGCAGCGGTTGTTTAAAGATCGAAACACCGGACGCTGAGTTGAATAATTTTGTAAACAATTGGCTGCCGCGTCAGGTGTTTTATCACGGCGATGTCAATCGCTTAACCACTGACCCGCAAACGCGCAATTATCTGCAAGACAATATGGGTATGACGTTTATCAAGCCCGAGGTGACTCGTGCAGCGTTTTTGCATGCGTTAAGCCAGCAAGAAGAGTCGGGTGCAATGCCAGACGGAATTTTGTTGGCCGAGGGGGCGGAGCTTAAATACATTAACCAAATCCCCCATACCGATCACTGTGTCTGGCTGCCTGTGTGCTTAAAAACTTATCTCGATGAAACCAATGACTATGCAATCCTGCAGGAAATGGTAGCTGGCCATGACGGCAAAACCCTTTCGGTATTTGAGCGTATTTCCAATGCCATGCGTTGGTTATTGCAAGCGCGTGATTATCGCGGCCTGAGTTTCATTGCGCAGGGCGATTGGTGTGATCCTATGAATATGGTGGGTTACAAAGGTAAAGGCGTTTCTGGCTGGCTGTCAGTGGCTATGGCTTACGCGTTGAATTTGTGGGCAGACGTTTGTGCGAAAAAATCGCTGCCGGATTTACAGCAAGAGTTTACTGCGGGTGCGCAAGCGGTGAATGCTGCGGTGAATAAACACCTGTGGGATGGTGAATGGTTCGGACGCGGGATTACTGACGATGATGTAGTGTTTGGCATTAGTAAGGATAAAGAGGGACGTATTTTTTTAAATCCGCAAAGTTGGGCCATTTTGGGTGGTGCGGCAGATGAGGGGCAGCGCAAAAAAATGATTGCTGCCGTCGAGCAACAACTGGAGACGCCTTATGGTGTCACTATGCTCGCACCTGCTTATACAGCGATGCGCGATGATGTTGGTCGTGTAACCCAGAAACATCCCGGTTCGGCGGAAAACGGCTCGGTTTACAATCACGCGGCGATATTTTACATCTACAGTTTATTCACCATTGCCGAAAAAGATCGCGCCTATAAGTTGCTGCGCCAAATGATTCCAGGTCCAACAGAGGCGGATTATTTACAGCGTGGGCAATTGCCAGTTTACATCCCCAATTATTATCGTGGCGCCTATCATCAGTATCCGCGCACCGCGGGTCGTTCGTCGCAATTGTTTAATACCGGAACTGTTTCCTGGGTTTATCGCTGTTTAGTTGAGGGTGTTTTTGGTTTGCAGGGTAATGAAAGTGGTTTGCAGATTGCACCACAATTGCCATCAAGCTGGCCAGGCGCAAAAGCAGTACGGCAATTTCGTGGTGCTGAGTTTCATGTGTCGATTGAGCGAGCAAATGTCGCTACGACCGAAATTCGCTGCGAGGGTGAATTGCTCAGTAGTAACTGCATTGACAATATTCAGGCGGGGCGCAGCTATTCAGTGCAAGTATTGGTTCCGCATTAGATTGTTGGTGTTTCTTGGTTAAAATT
>CAIOHY010000133.1 GCA_903858205.1 uncultured Cellvibrio sp. | reverse complement strand
CTGTATAACATGTTTATAGCGCCATCAGCGCTAAAAGAAATGGATAGCGGATATCTACCTGAGCTGGACATTACCTATTATTTGTTTATGGGGTATTTAGTCTGGTGCTTTGCCGGTTCTATTGTTCTAGTTTGTGTATCTTATAAATCATCGTCAAGCAGAGAAAAACAACGTCTCAAGTGGTTGCTAATTACTCTATTGGTAAGCTTTAGCTGCGGGCTCATTGTTTTATTCGCTATGCCAACAGGCATGGATTTTTACTTATCAAAATTTGTTGGCATTATTACTAACGTTGTTTTCGTTTCATTATTATTTTACTCAACAATCCAGCATAACCTAATGGATTTCAGACTAGCGCTGAGTGTCGGCCTATCCAAAGCTATTTTATTGGGCTTTTTTATCTGGCTATATTTTGTAGTCACATCGGTAGTCGGGGACCACACAGAGTCAGTAGGCGGTGTATTAATTCTATTGCTTTTCGTCGCTTTAATTCTAGAAGCATACCCAAGGTTATTGAAGTGGATTCTTCCAAACGCGAAGAAAATTATCGCCAAACATAACTATGAATTTGAGCAGGTTAAATCCGATACGGAAAGCGCTTTAAGAAACTCAATAAGTTTTTCCATGATGTTCGAGGTGCTCGACCATCTGCTCATCAAGATCCTCAAGATAAATAACTATAAAATTCTGATGATTAATAAACATGGAGAACACGCACTCAGCGACATAAACAACAGGCCAACAAGTTTACCGCTTGACTCTATCGATGAAGATAGCATGCTGGCGAGTTACTGTGCTCAACAAACACAATTGCTCATGGCAGATGAAATGCCAGAACCTATTCGAAGCGAAATGGAAAAGAATAATGCTGGGCTTTGCTTTTCCGTATCTTCCGAAAACAAGATATTAGCAATTGTAGTGGTTGGAGCATCAACTCAGTTCTCCTACTACCGCTACGATGACATGAAAATATTTGAGTGGTTGCAAACAGAACTAGAACAAGTACTCAACCGCTTAATCCGTTTGAATGGCATGCAGGATCAGTTGGGCGAAGCGAAGAAAACCCTTTCAATGCTTAGCCTCATGAACCATTACCATCACGATATTAAAGCGCCGTTTGCGATTATTGATGGTGTATTGTCGAACGATATCTATGACCGTGACAAACAGCGTGACATTGTATTGGCACAAGTGGAGCGTGGCTCTAAGCTAATCGCCACCATGGCAAGCATTTTGGGCGGCCAACATAGACGACGCATTCAATCCTGCGCGCTGGAATCATTAGTAGAAGACTGCCTCTATCTATTCGAGAAATCGTTTGACAAAGTTGAATATGAACTAGGTGATATTCCGGCGATTCGAGGTGACGCGGAAGACTTGAAAATCCTCTTTATCAATTTGATAAAAAATGCAGCCGAAGCACGTCGCGAGAACGAAGAATTGGTCATCAAGATTAAATCTTGGGTCGCAAATGACAATGTATATTTTTCTGTCTCAGACAATGGCACGGGCATGTCTGAAAATCAGTTAGCAAATTTATGGGGACCTGGATTCAGCGACAAGAAATTTGGCAATGGAATTGGCATGCAAGCCATCAAACGGATTGTTGACGAACACAACGCGCGAATTGACGTAAAAAGTGAGCTCGCGAAAGGGTCAGAATTTACGCTTTGTTTCTTCGCATCACAAGTTGTTAAGGAAGAAAATAGCGATAACACAAAAGATGAACTTGCCGAGAGACGCTCAGCCAATCAAATGGAAAAGAGAAGCTCGCTGTAATTTTTGTGCTATTAGACGCCAAGGCACTGAAAGATACGAAGCACCTAAACCAGGCACCAAATAATGTGCAGCGGCAATACTCTATTCGTCATTTTGGCTAACCCTCTCATGCATACTTGGCTTACAATAACGAGCATCTATTCCATGTGGTTAGCTCGCTGATGAACCATTAGGCCTCTACATAGACTCGGGACTCCTGGCGTGAAATCAAAAATTCCTCTCTGTTTTTATCCAACACAAATTGTGTTTGTTGATGATAACCCTGACTTTTTAGACGCACTCGCAGTGACCTTCTCCAAGCAGTTTAATGTACAAACATTCGATAATACCGAGGATGCATTAGACTACATTAACGAATATCAGCGGGAAGCAGATCTCGTAGCAAACGATGAAAAACCCAAGCCCCAGGGAGATTCAGATGCATGGGTGAAACGAGTACTAACCCATCAAAACATAAAACGTTTTGATGAACTGAAAATAAAAGAAGTGTCAGTATTGGTGGTTGATTACTCAATGCCAAACATGAACGGCATTGAGTTTTGCGAACAGATAAGTAACGCATCAATTAAAAAAGTTTTACTGACCGGATATGCGACACCTGCAGACGCAGTAAGGGCGTTTAACAACAATACGATTCATTATTATCTTAAAAAAAATGACGCCAATATGCTCCAGGACCTGGAAGCAGCGATCAACCAACTACAACACGCTTACTTTAACGAGTTGTCGAGCAGCCTGAAGGCAGAAGCCATCGATAGCGGCACACCCTTTTTTGCCGACCCACAGCTTGCACACTATTTTCAGCAAACCTGTGAATCATTAGGCGTGACTGAATACTATTATCTAACTAATCCTTCACGCTTTGCGTTACATACAAGTGATGGCCGCAGTTTTTCCTGTGTGATTTATACAGAGGAGGATATTGCAGAACATCTGCAGATACTGCAGGAAGAAAGTGCACCTAAAGCCCTATATGCCGCCATAGAGTCGCACAAGTTTGTACCCTTATTTCAAACAGCAGATGGATTTTACGAACCAGGAATGAAAGATGCGACCAACAGCATTTATCCCGCTGCACACATTTCAGGTATGGTGAATTACTACTGTGCAACTATTGCGGATGTCGGTGTTTCAGAGGCGCCTACGATCAAATTACCGAGCGGCATACTCCATTGAAACAAAGAGATCCCTCTCTGGCTTGATCGATCCGATTACGCCAAATCACGAAACAGCTTGCGGAATGTACTTGGCGACAAACCGGTCCAACGCTTGAATGCGTTCGTAAAACTTGTACGATCAGAAAAGTCCAACGCACGCGAGACAAGATCGACACTCAGATTATCATCAATCAGATACCTGATCGCGTAATGAAACCGCAAGTCATCTCGTAACTGGGCAAAATTGGTATTTTGACTCTGTAACCGCCGCTGTAAAGTACGCTTAGTCAAATTGAGATCGGAGGCAATCTGCTCTATCGATAACGCAGTGTGACCAACACGCAAATGCAGAGCATTGATGACACGAGCAGGCACTCCATCACAGTGTGGGATTCGCGCCAGCGACAAATACTCCTCGTATGTACGCGAGTATGGCTGAATGAATTGTCCATCATGAGACGTATTACTATTACTGTAGTTGCGTTGTAGCTGAATCATTTAAGCCGCTCCTTACGCCATTAGGCACATATTGAAATGAGAGGAAATCCTTGCAGCGAGCACAATAAATCATTTCAGGCCGCGCGCGCTGCTCTTGCCCAGATCATAGCATAATCATTTTGTGCCAGTCTGTATCGACGCACTCGCGATAGCTGCTGGATCCGAAAAGATATCAACCACATTTAAGCACCACCCAAAAACCAAAAAAAGATTAAAGGCGATACTGCCGATTTTTTTACCCGAAAAGCAAAAAGGCCTAGCATTTCTGCTAAGCCTTTGCTTTATATGGTGCACTCAGGAGGATTCGAACCTCCGACCGCTCGGTTCGTAGCCGAGTACTCTATCCAGCTGAGCTATGAGTGCGTTGTTGAGGCGCGCATTTTATTGATCGAAGTACAGAGAGTCAAGCATTTGTTTGATTTTCTTTTGTGAGATACTCAAATTAATGCTTTAAAAATCAATGGAATACACTTTTCGATCAACCTGCACAAGGAGCAACCTAAGCGCTGCTATGCGCGATCCTACAGGGTGGAACTTTACTCAAAATGGCGGTGAGAGAGGGAGTCGAACCCTCGATACCTTGCGGTATACACACTTTCCAGGCGTGCTCCTTCGGCCACTCGGACATCTCACCGTTTTTTTAGCACCGCAAATTAACGCGGGCTTCGCCGAAAACACAATCCAATGCACCCCCTGCGAAGGCGCGCTAATGTACACAAGCAAGCTTGCAAACGCAATGTTATTCCGTGGGCCATGCACTAAAAAAATCCGCAGGATTTTGTTCGCGCGGTGCATGTGGCGGCACCGAGGGCGTACCCACGTAAATGAAGCCGATAATCTCTTCACCTTCAATTAAACCGAGCCCTTCTTTCACTGCGGGGTCGTAGGCCATATCGCCCGTGCGCCAAACGGCTCCAACATTAGTTGCAAAGGCAGCGTTAAGTAAATTCTGGGTGGCGGCACCAGCAGCGATGATTTGTTCAATCTGCGGCACTTTGTGATTAGGCCGGCATTTGGCGATAGAGATAATAATCATTGGGGCCCGCTGTGGCATGGCGTAGCATCGATCTAACTCTGCCTGCGTGATCGCGGGATTCCTGGCGGTAGCGACCTTGGCGAAGAGCTCGCCGAGCCGGGTCAACCCAACGCCCTCTACAATTAAAAACCTCCATGGCTGCATATTTCCATGATCGGCGGCACGCAAAGCCGCCTTGAACATTGGGATTAACTGATCAGGCGTTGGCGCCGGGGCAGTAAGCCGGGGGGTTGATACTCGCTGATGTAATGCTGCTATTGCATCCATAAAACCAGAAACCTCACAAAATTCATTCGATACCCAGGCCAGAGCGACCCATAAAATATAGCCAAGTCGAATATTGGCCGAATCTGTACCATACTTTCCAGCAAATACGTCAATTAGTGATTAAAGACCCGATTGCAG
>CAIOHY010000132.1 GCA_903858205.1 uncultured Cellvibrio sp. | reverse complement strand
GGCTAAAAATACAAAACCCCACTTTTTTAGGGTGGGGTTTGTCAGCAATCTGTAAATAGTTATATTTTGGTAGACGAAAGAGAGTCGTTTTATGCCAGCAAATAATAAGTTTAAGAGGTTATGTTCTGGAAGGGACTATATAGCTGACAACTACCTAGAGACATTCAGCTTAATTGATGCTGCAAAAAGTTCGTTTATGTCTGCTTTCCATTTTTCACGAGCTTTTAAAGAGACCTATGGTGAAACACCAAATGAATTTTTGATTAAATTAAGAATTGAAAAAGCTAAGCAGATGCTTGTTACAGAAAACTATAGTGTGTCTGAGGTGTGTGAACGAGTCGGTTATGTGAGTCTTGGTAGTTTTTCGTCGCTTTTTCTTAAACATGTAGGTTTGCCACCAACATCATATCGTCGAACTTTGTGGAAATTATCCAGTGAGCCTTTTCGTTACCCCTCTCAGGTTATTCCAGTCTGTTATGCATTTCGTTTTGTGAATAAACCGGTTAATAGAGCAATATCGGAGAAATAAACCACTTTTCCTGTATATACAATAGCGAGTCTTTATTTAACAAAGGAGACTGACATGATTAAATCCATAGCTCACGTAAATGTATATGTTCTAAACCAAGAAAAAGCCCTTGATTTTTATAAAAATAAACTAGGGTTTGACGTTGGTGATGATATGACGATAGACGGAGGGTTCCGTTGGCTTACTGTGAATCCTAAGGGGCAACCACAACTTCAATTGGTATTAGCAGAGCCTCAAGAGGGACCTATGTTCACTAATGAAGCAGCAATCAAAATACGTAGTCTGATTGAAGATGGTGCTTTTGGGGTTGGTGTATTTGAAACAGATGATTGCCAAAAAACGTATGAAGAACTAGCTGCTAAGGGTGTTGAGTTTTTCCAGCCTCCTATAGAACAGCTCTACGGGGTTGAGGCTATGGGCAAAGACGACTCTGGAAACTGGTTTAGTTTAGTTCAACGAGCTAAGTAAAATATAACAAGTTGCACCAGACGAATCGTAAGTAGTCGTCCGTTAAAACCCCACCTATAAAATTCCTTCTTTACCTAATGGCGAATGCGTGAAAAGCACATTCGCTATTTTTCGACGGCAGCGCCGACAGCCATCTCCAAATATCAAACGCGAACCAACAACTTATATTTATTTTAAATGAATGGATTCTGTATCGTTAATTATGAATTCATAAAACTCGTCAACTTCCGGAGGATTATTTTCGCTAATAGATTTAAATTGCAATCGATTAAATGCGTTTTTCCAAAACTTAAGTGCAATTTCATCTTTCCGATAAACGCAGAGCAGCCACGGATGACTTGCTTTCGATAACGTCATACAGGTTACCGCAGTGGCGATACCAAGACCGCGATATTTTGGGAGGATATAAATGTCAGCAAATTCACGGATAGGTACACCATTAAGGAATTCGTCAGCCACTATAATGAAGCCAACAATGTTCATTTGGTACCTAATTATAAATCCCCACTCAAACGCATCAGCTGCTCCTAATCTTCCTAAAAACTCCTCGAGAGAGGCGTACCTACCTGATGCATCTATATCAGTCTCTGACCAAACTGATGATTCCAATTCATAGAACTGCCATAAATTATCGAGCAGATCTTTATTTGATTGCTCAACAGGCTCAAGAACAATATCTCTTTCAGAAATCATTTAATCCTCCATTCGCTTCCATAATCACAAATCCATCAGTCACTGTAATACATTTTCGCCATTGGACAACATCGACTTTGCCCATCGAAGCTTGGGTTTATGTCAACGCGCTACATATGGATAACTCTGCAATAAAAATGGGCGCTCGGGGCGCTCATTTTTTTACTAAAAAATTCTTTTTGTAAATTAAGTTTTAGTGGGAGGGAAAGCGGCGACGGCTTTTATTTCTCGTGCTTTTCCATTGCGAATAATGCGGAAAGTAATTTCAGCATTAGGTTGAATATTGATGAGTGATTTGGCCACTGAGTGTTCATCGAGCAGGGGAACGTTATCGATGTGCGTGATGTAGTCATTGATCTTAAAGCCAGCTTTTTCTGCAGGGCTGTCGCGATCAATTTCACTAACGACTAAGCCTTCCGCACCGATTTTTTGGGCAAATTCAAGTGAGGGCTGGGTAACGCCTATGCCTAGCCATCCACGGCGCACACCGCCAAATTCTACAATTTGCCTTAGTGAGTTCATGGCTTTATCAACCGGTACGGCAAAACTGATTCCGAAAGAAGCGCCGGTTTCATCCAGCATCGCCGTATTGATCCCAATTAAATTTCCGTAGGCGTCGATCAAGGCTCCGCCGGAATTTCCCGGGTTAATGGCTGCATCGGTTTGGATAAAATTTTCTGCGCTGTTGATGCCAAGATTCCAACGGCCGGTTGCACTGACTATGCCTTGGCTAACGCTTTGACCAACACCAAAAGGATTGCCGATGGCTAATACAACATCGCCCACTCGTATGTTGTCAGAATTGCCGAGGGTGATTGCCGAGATGTTGTCGATCTGGATTTTTAAAACCGCCAAATCGTTAGCTTTATCTGTTCCGATTAATTCGGCATTGGTATATCTACCATCGTAAAGCAGCACGGAAATGCGATCTGCGCCATTAATCACGTGATTATTGGTCAGAATAAAACCTGAGTCATCGACAATCACGCCAGATCCCAAGGTTTTTTGCATGCGCTCTTGTTGCGGAATATTGGAGTTGTTGTAGAGGTGACGAAAAAATGGATTGTTGGAAAGATTCTGGTTGCGTTGCACTACGCGTTTTTCGGTATACACATTGACTACAGCAGGCGCAGCGCGAGTGACGGCATCCGCGTAGGAGACAACACCGGTATTTGCATGGCTATTCGCAGTGGGAGTTGGTTGTTGAGTGCCACGTAATTGCGGAAAAAGCAGTAGTGCGAGCAACGCGATGATAACGCCTGCGGTAATGGGCCAGCCAACAAACTGCAGCAAGCGTTGTAGGAACATGCAAAGCGTCTCCGTCGATATTCTTATCAGCCAACAAAAACCCCGCAGCGCGGGGTTTTACATTTATTTCGACGTCCTGTACGCGATTAAGGTAGCGAAAGCTGCTTTGTTCATTAATCAATAGCGATTGGCTTTGCCGTCAAAGTCGAAGTCGTCCGCCGATTCGGTCGGCATGCGCGCGTTGGTGTGGTGGTCATCGCGCAAATCGTAATCCTCGCTCAGGGTGCCCTTGGCGCCAGGGGCTTTGGGTGCCCAGTCGCGCGGCGGCTCGATACGCTGTTCAGCGATGTAGGCTTTGGTGTCACCACTCAGGTTACTGTTAGCGGAATCCAGAATCTGACGGCTGATGGCAGGTGTCGCTAATTTCAGTGCGCCACTCGCCAAATGTTCATGTACTTCGCGGTAGGCATTGGTAAGGTTGTTCACTAACTGCGATGTTTGCGCAAAATGCTCCGCGACATCACGTTGATAGCCTTGCAGGGAGCTTTCTGCTTCGTGCAAGCGTTGCTCCAGGTCGCGCCCAAGAATTTTTGCGCGGAAGACATAGGCAATAGCTACGCCCAAGCCAGTGCCAACGAGCAAAGAAATCAAACCGGTAATAACGACTGCACTGAATGAATACACAAAAAATCTCCCGCTAGGCATGGCCGTTAAACCAAGGATATTCGGCCAAGGACATTGATAGGTCTATTATAAGTCCATTTTCTCATTAAAATGGGCAAAAATTATCGCGTATGTGCAAGCTTGTGTTTAATCGATGAGGTTCGTCATGAATTTTCCCTTTGCCAAAGAACAGGACGTTTTTATTTCCGGCCCTGCCGGGCAGCTGCAGGCCGCAATTCATCAGGGTGATGAGGGGGGATTTTTTGCAGCGCGTCATTTGCTGGTGGTCATCTGCCATCCACACCCTGTGCATGGCGGCACTATGGATAATAAGGTCGTCACTACTTTAATGCGCACTTATCGCGATCTGGGGATTCATGTGCTGCGCTTTAATTTTCGCGGTGTGGGGAAAAGCGAGGGCAGTTTTGATAATGGGGTGGGGGAGTTGGATGACTTGTTAGCGGTTATTGCTTGGGCAAAGCAGCAGTTGCCGCAGTTGCCGCTCTTATTGGCTGGTTTTTCATTCGGCTCATCTATCGCAGCACAAGCCAGTTATCAGGTTGATGCGTTACAACATCTGACGCTGGTGGCGCCACCGGTGGAGCGTTATCCCTATGATCGCGAAGGACAATTTCCGTGCCCGCTTGCGGTTATTCAAGGCGATAAAGATGAACGAGTGGTCGCCGAAGGAGTGTATCAGTGGGTCACCACTCTGCACGGCTCTACTGAGCTTTTGCGCTATCCCGATGCGGGGCATTTTTTTCACGGCTATTTAACCCCGATGAAAAACGATTTGACCGAGGTTTTGTTACAACAAATTCCAGCGGTTTAGCCTTGTGTCGCAGGCGCAAAATTTATTGGCGCTACAACAGGCTTCTCGTTACAGTGGCGCCCAGTTTTCGTAAACCTGCCTGATATTTATGACGATTCCTACAGCTCTCTCTCCTTTTGATCGTTACCAGCGCGATCTTGAACGCCCGGACTTTCGCCGCGATGCTGCCCAAGCCGATGCCGTAAAGCACCTGCAGCATTTGTACGAGCAACTCGTTGCGGCTTGGCAATCTGAACAAGAAGAGTCCGCGTTGGGCGGGTTTTTTAAGCGATTGACGGGTGCCAAGGCACGAGTATTGGTGCGTGGATTGTATTTTTGGGGCGGAGTAGGGCGCGGCAAAACCTACTTGATGGACAATTTTTATGAGAGTTTGCCGCTTGAGCAAAAGCTGCGTGCGCATTTTCATCGCTTCATGCGCAGGGTGCATGCGGAGCTAAAAAAACTAGATGGCCAAAAAAATCCGCTGAAAAAGGTGGCCGATATTATCGCCAGTGAAGCGCGCGTGATTTGCTTTGATGAGTTTTTTGTATCGGATATCACCGATGCAATGATTCTCGGGACTCTGATGGAGGAGTTGTTCGAGCGCGGTGTCACCCTCGTTGCGACCTCCAACATAGTTCCTGATGGCTTATATAAAGATGGCTTGCAGCGCGCACGCTTTTTGCCTGCCATTGCCCTACTAAATGAACACACTCTTGTCGTGAATGTAGATGGTGGAGTGGATTACCGGTTGCGCGCCTTGGAGCAAGCGGAACTCTATCACTCGCCGCTCGACGAAGCTGCTGACCAGAGTTTGATGTGCAGCTTTAAGAGTCTGATATCAACTACCGCCGAGGTTCACGAAAATCGCGATCTGGAAGTCGAAGGGCGCCTGATTCGTGCGCGTTATCTGAGCGAAGGCGTCGCCTGGTCTGATTGTGTCGAGCTGTGCGATGGTCCTCGCTCGCAAAATGATTACATTGAGTTGGCGCGGGAGTATCACTCGATAATTTTAAGCAATGTGCCTGGGCTGGGGCGAGCGACAGATGATCAGGCGCGCCGCTTTGTGAATCTGGTTGACGAGTTTTACGATCGTCAGGTCAAGCTCGTGATTTCTGCTGAGCGCCCCTTGGCTGAGATCTATTCCAGTGGAAAGCTGGATTTTGAGTTCCAGCGCACGGTGAGCCGCTTGCTTGAAATGCAGAGTCATGAGTATCTGGCGCGCCCGCATCGGCCAGAATAGCCGAGCCGATAGATATTATGATTGAAAATCAGGCGCCGGCTGTGTAGTATGCCGCCTCCCTATTTTAGGGGCTGTTTTATTCATCTAGTTAGTAGTTCCACATCCGATTTAGGCAGGAATAACATGAAGACCTATATTGCCAAAGCAGAATCTGTCGTTAATGACTGGTTCGTCGTGGATGCGGCGGGAAAAACACTCGGCCGTTTATCTGCGGAAATCGCCTCGCGTTTGCGTGGCAAGCACAAGCCAGAATTCACTCCACACGTTGATACCGGCGATTACATTGTTGTAATCAATGCCGCTCAAGTGCGCGTGACTGGTCGTAAAGCAACTGACAAGATTTATTACTCGCACACAGGTTTTGTGGGCGGCATTAAATCTATCAGCTTCCAAAAGTTGATTGAGAAAGCGCCAGAACGCACCATCGAAACTGCTGTTAAAGGTATGTTGCCGAAGGGTCCACTCGGTCGTGCTATGTTCAAAAAACTGAAAGTTTATGCAGGTAATGAGCATCCACATGCTGCTCAGCAACCTAAAGAACTGAACATCTAAGGGGAGCTGACATGTCTGCTACACAATATTACGGCACTGGCCGTCGCAAAACCTCTACCGCGCGCGTGTTCATCACTGCCGGTACTGGCGCAATCATCGTTAATGACCGTCCTTTGGATGAGTACTTTGGTCGTCCAGTTGCGCGCATGGTTGTTCGTCAGCCACTCGAGCTGGTTGGTCTGGTAGAAAAATTTGACGTGAATGTTACTGTCTCTGGTGGCGGTAGCTTTGGTCAGGCAGGCGCTATTCGCCATGGCCTGACTCGCGCTCTGATGGAATATGATGAGTCTCTGCGTAGCGATTTGCGCAAAGCTGGCTACGTTACCCGCGATTCTCGCGAAGTTGAACGTAAGAAAGTTGGCCTGCGTAAAGCACGTAAGAAGCCACAATTCTCCAAGCGTTAATGGTTTTCTCCAGTTGGATTTATGCCAACTGGTTGATGATCATCAAAAACGCCCAAGTCTTTACTGGCTTGGGCGTTTTTTTACGTCTAAAATTAGCGGTCTATAACCCACTGTTTGTGTGTGGTTATTCTTGTAAGCAGTGCGTTAATTCATTAACATTGCCCGCCTTTTCTTGAGTCACCCAATATTCCTTTTTTCGCCGTACTTCGTATCAGTAACCTGTACCAAGTCACAGGACGATTTTAGGCAATTTGCTAGCCGTTAAAGCTGTTTAGGGGAGAAATTCGTCATGAGTAATGACGCAGTAAATCAAACGCGCCGTCGCGTATTAATCGGAGCCACTTGTGCAGTGGGTGCGGTTGGTGTTGTAGGTGCTGCCGTACCGTTCGTGGGTTCCTGGAATCCAAGTGCCAAAGCAAAAGCCGCTGGCGCGCCAGTTAAATACAACATTAGCAAAATAGAGCCGGGTGCCATGGTCACTGTTGAGTGGCGCGGTAAGCCAGTATTCATTGTTCGCCGTACTCAGGCAGCTTTGGATAGCTTGAAAAAAGTGGAAGAGCAGGGAGTGTTGCTAGATCCTGACTCAAAGGAAACTATGCAGCCAGCCTATGCGCAAAACGCTGAGCGCGCAATTAACAAAGAGTTTGCAATCCTACTCGGTGTCTGTACTCATCTAGGTTGTGCTCCCGCATTTCGTCCTGACGTTGGTGCTGCCGATTTGGGTGGCGATAAATGGCAGGGTGGCTTCTTTTGTCCATGCCACGGTTCCAAGTATGACTTGGCCGGTCGAGTGTATAAGGCTGTACCAGCGCCGTTGAATCTGGAAGTTCCTCCTCATCGTTATGAGAGTGATTCAATTATTGTAATTGGCGAAGATCAGGGGGCTTGATATGAATTGGTTAGTTGGTTTGTGGCAGTGGGTTGATAAGCGCCTCCCCGTACAGCGGGCTTGGGATACGCATATGGCCAAGTACTATGCGCCCAAAAACTTTAACTTTTGGTACTTCTTCGGTGTTCTTTCGTTGTTGGTGTTGGTTAACCAGCTAGTCACTGGTATTTGGCTGACTATGAGTTATAGCCCCTCTGCAGAGGGCGCCTTCGCGTCGGTTGAATACATCATGCGCGATGTGGATTACGGTTGGCTGCTGCGCTACATGCACTCCACCGGTGCCTCCGCTTTCTTTGTTGTAGTTTACCTCCACATGTTCCGCGGCATGATGTACGGATCTTACAAAGCTCCGCGGGAATTAGTGTGGATTTTCGGTATGACCATTTATCTGGTACTGATGGCTGAAGCCTTCATGGGCTACGTCCTGCCTTGGGGGCAAATGTCCTATTGGGGCGCGCAGGTAATCGTATCCCTTTTTGGTGCAATTCCCGGTATTGGTGAAGATCTGGTGCAATGGATTCGCGGTGACTACTTGATCTCTGGTATTACCTTGAACCGCTTCTTTGCATTGCACGTTGTGGCCTTGCCGATTGTCTTGCTCGCGTTGGTGGTGATGCACATTCTGGCGCTGCACGAAGTGGGTTCCAATAACCCCGACGGCGTTGAGATCAAAAAGAACAAAGATGAAAACGGTATCCCGCGCGACGGCGTTCCTTTTCATCCTTTCTATACCGTGCACGATTTGGTCGGTATTACTGTGTTCCTGTTTGCCTTCTGCTTCATTATGTTCTTTATGCCGGAGATGGGTGGATTCTTCCTTGAGTACGCTAACTTTGAAGAAGCTAACAACCTGAAAACCCCGCTGCATATTGCCCCTGTATGGTATTTCACACCTTTCTATGCGGTACTTCGTGCGGTGACCATGCCGATCGAGCTTGGTCCAATGATTTTAACTGCCAAGTTCCTGGGCTTTATTGCCATGGCAGCGGCAATTGCGATCCTGTTTGTATTGCCTTGGTTGGATCGCAGTAAAGTGAAATCCATGCGCTACCGTGGTCATATCCCCCGTGTGATGTTGATTGCGTTTGCATCTATGTTTGTGATTCTCGGCTACTTAGGCGTTAAAGCTCCGACCGAAGGTAGAACTCTGTTGTCGCAAATCGCAACGGCTTTCTACTTTGCTTACTTTGTGACTATGCCAGTATGGACAACCACCAGCCCGGAAAAAGCCAAATCGAAAGCGTCTTGGTTTGTCTGTTTGCTGTTTACTGTTGTGTTTGCTTGGATGGGGCTTGAATACGTTGGAGGCGAAGTTCCAGTATTATTATTGGTGCTGTGTTTCCTATTGGCGGTGATTTTTGCTGTCCTGCCGGTGTTGGCTGCGCGCGATAAAGATCTGGTTGAACCAACTCGCACTCAAGCTAAAGGCTTGCCTACTCTGGTTGTGCTTGGTGGTTTGGCGCTGTTTATCATCCTTGCTGTGGTGCCGATCAAGGCGGTTGCCAGTGAAGGTGCCTTTAATTGTGGCGCTGTTCCCTGTGATCACATGGAGCCGGATCTCAAGGACAAAGAATCGCTGCAGCGCGGTGCTAAATACTTCGTCAACTATTGTATGGGTTGCCACTCGGCCAAGTATTCACGCTTTGAGCGTGTTGCTGACGACTTGGATATCCCGCACAACCTGATGGAGCAAAACCTGATTTTTGGTGATCAACGTATCGGACAGTTGATGGAAATTGCGATGAAACCGCAGCAGGCTAAGGTCTGGTTCGGCGTGGTTCCGCCTGATTTGACACTAGTGGCGCGCGCGCGCTCACCCGAGTGGATTTACACCTACCTACGTAGTTTTTACAAGGATGAGACCCGCCCTTGGGGCGTCAACAACCGTGTATTCCCTAACGTTGGTATGCCGCATGTTTTGATTGGCCAGCAAGGTTTGTTGGAATGCGGAGCGGGTCCGAAGCTGAATCATCACGGTGGTGCTTTGCGCAACGACGTTGGTCAGATTGAAATGGATGAGCATTGTGGTGCACTCAAGGAAGGTAAGATTAAAGGCAGTTTATCTCCGGCAGAGTTTGATGAAGCGGTTTACGATTTGGTCAACTTTCTGGAATATGTTGCTGAACCTATCGCGGTGAAGCGCGAGTCAATGGGCTACTACGTGCTTGGCTTCCTGCTAATCTTGTTTGTCTTCGTGTACTTCCTGAATCGTGAATTCTGGAGAGATATACACTAATCATAAAACGGGCGACTTAGGTCGCCCGTTTTGCTTGTATCTCGATTAAATTGAGCCAAGGTAAAATACCTCTAATTCGTTGTCGGTATTCATCTGTTCAGTTAAAGGAAATGTATATGTCCATGACATCCAGTCGTCCGTATTTTCTGCGCGCCATCTACGAATGGATATTGGACAACAATTGTACCCCCCACATTTTGGTGGATGCTCATGTCCAAGGTACACAAGTGCCTCAGCAGCATGTAAATAAAGACGGGCAGATAATCCTGAATATATCTCCTTCGGCGATCAAAGACTTTTTTATGGATAATGCTGCTGTGTCGTTTAACGCGCGCTTTAGTGGTGTGGTGAATAATTTATATGTTCCCTGCGGTGCGATTCTCGGTATCTATGCCCGCGAAAATGGCCAAGGCATGATGTTCGAGCCTGAGCAAAATCCACAACCTCCCGAGCCAGCACCAACAAATCCGCCGCCATCACCTAGGCCTAAACCTATTTCGCCATCGGGTTCAGTGCCCAAACGACCTGGATTACGCGTTGTTAAATAATCGTCTCTAACACCAGCTGCGGCTGGTGTTTTTATCTCCGTCCCTCCAATAATTGTGACGATTATAAGACATATTTGTGACAAAAATTCCCGCCGGTAATATTACTGTCATATTTGCTGGATAAAGTGCTCGCCAATGGAGGGAGAGATCTTTCCTTCCATCAACAAGAATTCATTACTCACGAATGACTAAACGGAGCGCTCTATGAACGCTATGAAAATTATTAAAGGGTTGGCATTGGCCGGCTCTATGGTGTGCGCTGCTGCGCTGCAAGCAGCGGTTGATCCCAAGTTACCTGAATACAAGGTGGTAACGGGCGTGTCGGGAAATGTGAACTCAATTGGTTCGGATACTCTCAATAATCTGATGACATTGTGGGCAGAGGATTTCAAAAAATCCTACCCTAACGTTAACATCCAAATTCAGGGCGCTGGCTCTTCAACTGCACCACCAGCATTGACTGAAGGTACTGCTAACTTCGGCCCTATGAGCCGTGCGATGAAAACAGAGGAAATTCAAGCGTTTGAAGCGAAATACGGATACAAGCCTACTGCAGTGCCTGTTGCTATCGACGTATTGGCAGTTTATGTCAATAAAGATAACCCGATCAAAGGCTTGAGCCTCCCTCAGGTGGATGCGATTTTTTCTGCGACCCGTAAATGTGGTGGAGCTAAAGATATTACTCGCTGGGGTGACGTGGGTTTGACTGGTGATTGGGCAAATCGTGATTTCACCATGTACAGCCGCAACGCTGTGTCTGGCACTTACGGTTACTTCAAAGATGAAGCCTTGTGTAAAGGTGATTTCAAGTCAAAGATTCTTGAGCAGCCAGGCTCGGCTTCTGTAGTACAAAGTATTTCCGAATCTATTAATGGCATTGGTTACTCAGGTATTGGGTATATTACTTCTGGTGTGCGCGCTGTACCACTGTCTAAAAAAGATGGTCAGCCCTTTGTAACTGCTGAAGCATCACATGCACTTGATGGAACCTATCCTTTGTCGCGTGTACTTTTCATGTACATTAACAAGCATCCGAATCGTCCGCTGGATTCTATCCAATTGGAATTCGTAAAACTGATTCTTTCCAAGCAAGGCCAGGAGACAGTAGTGCGTGATGGTTACATCCCACTGCCGGCCTCTATGGCATCTAAAGCACTGGCTGAGCTCCAAAAGTAGTGGCTCGTGCATAAACGAAAAAACGCCGACTTGTTCGGCGTTTTTTTATGTCTGCGGATAGGCAATTTATGACAGAAAGATGACAGTGCATCTTTGTTTGTAACAAAAGTGTCATCTTTGCTTGTTAGGATTTACGCGTCAGACGATCAATTAGGTGAGCAGACCATGTCCGAACCAATCGCAATGGCGAAACAAGCGCCCAGCTTGATGCCAACTACCGAGCAGCGCAGCCGTTTGCGCCGCATCCGCAAATTTAATGACGGCCTATCACGCTATGGCGTTATGTCGGCGGGTTTAGCGGTAGTTTTTTCCTTGGGTTTGATCTTCTTCTATCTCTTCTCGGAAATTGCGCCGTTGTTTCGCGGTGCCTCTATAGAAATTGTTGAAACCTACACCCCTGCACAATTGAATCAGGTCGAATCGGATGCGATTGAGTATCTGACGTTGGAACGCTACGAAGAAATTGGTGCAAGCTTCAAACGCAGTGGTGCGGTAAATTTCTTTAATGTGGTCGATGGAACCAAAGTGTTAGATGTGAGTATTTCGCGTGCAGCTGACGCGGACTTTACCAGTCTCGCTACCAGTACGCCTGACCACGGTCTGGTGGCTTATGGATATAACAATGGCCAGGTTTCGGTGACCAAGGTCAACTATGCGCTCAGTTATCCACAGGACAAACGTCACATCACCCCAAGTTTGGTTTTTCCGTTGGGTGAAACCCCGTTGCAGTTAGATTCGAGTGGTGCCGCGCTCACCCATTTGGCTATTCAGGAAACCGCAAATGGCATATTAATTGGCGCAGTAACTGCTGATCAGCGCTTGCTGTTGGCTGTTTACAGTAGCTCCGAAAACATGATTACTGGCGAAGTAAGTCTTAGTCAGGAAGTTTTTACACTTCCTCCCTTGCCTCAGGGTAGTAGTCCCGTTGCAATGCAGATCGATGAAGTCGCGCAGCACTTAATTGTGGCGACTGACAAATCCCAATTGTTGCTCTACAAAATAGTTGATCCGACAGCCATCACTCGCATGGATCCTGTTGCTGTATCTGGCGGCAAAATCACTGCGATGGAGTTTTTGGTTGGCACTGCCTCCTTGGTTATCGGCACCGACAAAGGGGAAGTTAGTCAATGGTTTTTAGTGCGAAATAATGAGAGCAATATTTACCACATCACTTTCGTGCGTGCGTTCGATGCACTTGAAGGCGCGATTACCCGATTGACACCAGAACATGCTCGCCGTGGTTTCTGGGCGAGCGATGACAAAGGAAACATTGGAATCTATTACGGCACTTCCGAGCGTACGTTGTTCCTCGATTCGGTGGGTGATAAGCCAATAAAGCAGATTGCAATTTCCCCGATTCACAACCGTTCTTTGTTGCTCGATGATACCAATCAGCTTTTAGTTGCCGATGTCTGGAACAAGCATCCTGAAGTCTCTTTTAGTTCCCTGTGGCAAAAAGTCTGGTATGAAGGGCGCGATGCGCCAGAATACATATGGCAGGCTTCTTCTGGCAGTGACAATTTTGAACCCAAAATGAGCTTTGTGCCGCTCTCTATCGGCACGTTGAAAGCCGCGTTTTTTGCGATCTTGTTTGCTGTGCCCTTGGGCGTTATGGGTGCCATATATACCGCCTATTTCATGACTCCCAAATTACGCGGCATAGTTAAGCCTTCGATCGAAATCATGGCGGCATTACCAACCGTGATTCTCGGTTTTCTCGCTGGCCTGTGGCTCGCTCCATTTATTGAGAATCATTTACCGGCCATCTTCAGCATCCTGATTTTGTTGCCAGTCATTATGCTGATAACAGGCTATTTGTGGAGCCGCTTTCCTGATTCAGTCCGTAACCGTGTACCTGAGGGTTGGGAGGCTGTCATTCTGGTGCTGCCTATTATTCTGACGGTCTGGGCCTGCGTTGCGGCGAGTCCATTCACCGAAATATGGTTGTTCGATGGCAGCATGCGCCAGTGGTTTACCGAAAATGGTATCGACTATAGCCAGCGAAATGCCCTGGTGGTCGGTATTGTAATGGGCTTCGCTGTAATCCCAACTATCTTCTCCATTGCCGAAGATGCGGTATTCAGTGTGCCGCGCCATTTGACTCAGGGTTCTCTGGCGTTGGGTGCAACGCGCTGGCAGACAGTGGTTGGTGTGGTATTGCCTACCGCGAGCCCCGGGATTTTCTCGGCAGTAATGATGGGTTTTGGTCGCGCTGTGGGTGAAACGATGATTGTGCTTATGGCGACAGGTAATAGCCCGGTAGTGAACTTCAACATTTTCGAGGGTATGCGCACTCTATCAGCAAATATCGCAGTGGAGTTGCCGGAAACAGCGGTAGCAAGCACACATTTCCGTGTGTTGTTCCTAGCGGCTCTCGTGTTGCTTGCATTAACTTTTGTTGTAAACACAATTGCTGAAGTTATTCGTCAGCGTCTGCGTCAACGTTACAGCAATCTGTAATCTGTGGTGAATCCGATGAAAAAATTAACGAGTAAAGACAGTTCCTGGTTTAGCAGCGGATCGCCGTGGATATGGTTAAACGGCGGCGCCGTTGCACTCTGTATGATTATGGTAATTGGTCTGCTGGGATTGATTTCAGTGCGTGGTTTTGGCCACTTTTGGCCTGCTGATATTTTGCAGACCAGCATTGTTGATCGCAGTGGCCAGACGCACATCATAATGGGTGAGGCAGTGCGCGATGAGGTGATTCCGGCTGCCGTCGCCCGCGATGGTGGCTATGAGATTGAACCGGATGTCGAATTAATTACGCGTCATTTATTCAGAATGGGCAACCGTGATATCAGCGGCCGTGATTTCGTATGGTACCTCGATATTGGCATGAAGCCTTGGGATTACCCGATTGATGCAGTATCTATCGAGCGTCGCGAGTGGGGTAACTTTTATGGTTATCCGGTTGCGATTAAAGAGGGCGATACGCTGGTTAGTGAATTAACAAGTGCTGATTTTTGGGATCAATTGAATCAGCGTTTGTCGCGCGCGCTGGATTTGCACGCCCAGATTCACCGTATCGAAAAGGTGGATATCGGTCGTATTAATAAGCGTATGGATGACTTGCGCCTTGATCGTCGTCGCCTTGAGTTAGACGGTGTGTCGGGTGCAGCCTTAGCGTCAGCCGATGTTGAATTTGCGGAGCGCCGCGCGGCCTTGGAAGCAGAGTATGCCATTGTAAAAAAAATGCGTGATGACATACTCGGGCAGGCGACACGCGATAAATTACTGGTGCGCACAGCTGATGGTAAAGAGGCTGTTATTGCATTTGATCACATAGTGCGTGTTACGCGCTCGAATGCGATGAGTCCTGCCCAAAAATTAGGCCAGTATTTTGAGCGTGTGTGGGAATTTCTGAGTGATGAACCGCGTGAAGCTAACACTGAAGGGGGAATTTTCCCTGCTATTTTTGGCACCATCACCATGGTTATTGTTATGTCAATCATGGTTACCCCGCTGGGAATTCTGGCGGCGATTTATCTACGCGAGTATGCCAAGCAAGGAACGATGTTAAAAATTATCCGCATCTCGGTTTATAACCTCGCCGGTGTACCATCGATTGTTTATGGTGTATTTGGATTAGGTTTCTTTGTGTACATTCTCGGTGGCAATATTGATCAGTTGTTTTATCCAGAATCTTTACCTGCTCCAACTTTTGGTACGCCGGGGTTGTTCTGGGCATCACTCACACTGGCACTGCTAACGCTGCCGATTGTGATCGTGTCTACCGAAGAAGGTTTGTCACGTATTCCCAGCACTATTCGCCAAGGCAGTTTGGCCCTGGGTGCTACCAAAGCAGAAACTCTGTGGAAAGTGGTCGTGCCCTTGGCAACGCCCGCGATGATGACCGGTTTGATTCTCGCGATTGCACGCGCCGCGGGCGAAGTAGCACCGCTGATGTTGGTCGGTGTCGTGAAGTTAGCGCCTGCGCTGCCGATCGATGGCAATTATCCGTATTTGCATCTGGATCAAAAAATTATGCACTTGGGTTTCCATATTTATGATGTGGGTTTCCAAAGTCCCAACGTCGAAGCCGCGCGCCCACTGGTCTATGCAACTTCTTTGACGTTGATCTTGCTGATTATCGCTCTGAATATTACAGCGATCAAAATTCGTAATGATTTGCGTGAAAAATACCGTAGTGCATCGGACTAGTAACAGCACCACTGTCGAAATGTTGATAATACACTGAGTGATTTATTTGAATTTTTAATACAGGCAATTTTTATGAGCCCAACTTTACTGGCAGAATCCATCAAGCTCGAAGTAAAAAATCTTGACCTCTTTTACGGTCAGAAGCGCGCTTTAAATAGCGTTAGCATGAAAGTACCTGAGAAAAAAGTCACTGCGTTTATTGGGCCTTCGGGCTGTGGTAAGTCCACCTTGCTGCGTTGTTTTAACCGCATGAATGACTTGGTTGACAACTGCCGGGTCGAGGGCGAGATCGTTCTTGACGGCAACAATATTTATGACAAGAGCGTCGATGTGGCCGAATTGCGCCGCCAAGTGGGAATGGTGTTCCAAAAACCTAACCCATTTCCAAAATCTATCTATGAAAACGTCGCCTATGGTCTACGCTTACAAGGCGTGAAATCCAAACGCGTGTTGGATGAAGTTGTAGAGAAGTCATTGCGCGGTGCTGCGCTCTGGGATGAAGTAAAAGATCGCTTGCATGAGAATGCGTTCGGTCTTTCCGGTGGTCAGCAACAGCGTCTGGTTATTGCACGTGCGATTGCGATTGAGCCGGAAGTGATTTTGCTCGACGAACCAGCGTCAGCGCTTGATCCAATCTCAACACTCAAGATTGAAGAATTGATTAACGAACTAAAACACCAATACACGATCGTGATTGTGACGCACAACATGCAACAGGC
>CAIOHY010000131.1 GCA_903858205.1 uncultured Cellvibrio sp. | reverse complement strand
TGCTGGGCTTGCTTGCGCTGGGTCGCAAAAGCCTGTTGAATAGGAAGTAACATTTATTTCCAGAGGGATGTCTCGTGATCACTTATTTGTATTGGATTGCCGTTGTCAGTGTTGCGCTGTTTGTATTCTGGGGCGTTGGTCGTTATCTCCGCTGGAAAGCCGGACTAATCGGTGGCCTCGCAATTTTGTTGATCGGATGGTTGATGTATACCTTTCACTACGAGCAGCATTTTGTAAAGAATTACGGTGGGGTGATGTCTATTGAAGTACCCAAAGGCCAATTGCATATGCAAGCGACTTGGAAAGATGACAATCTTTGGGTAGAAAATTACGACCCGGAAACCAATACCTGCATTTTTACCGAGTACTCAAAAGGCAGTTTGTTAGAGGGCAGGGTGACAATTAAAAACTGTAATCCGCTTATGCCGAAAACTGAATAATCGGCGAGTTACACTTCTTTATTAACACAAAAGGGACCGATGGTCCCTTTTGTGTTTCCAGAATACCCAACTTATATCACCAAGGATTTGAAGACTTGGTGGAATTAGATTTTTTTGGGCTAAAGGCGCATTTTTCATTGTTTGCGAATTTTTTAGGGCTAGGCTTTTAATAAGCGGATTGTGAATCTCCCGCGTTAAAGAGGCCAGACTATGAAAAGCAGTCATAGAGTAAGTGTTGCCCGTGTGCTGTTCGCTGTGTTGATCGCTGCTGGGCCACTGTCAGTCAGTGCGCTTGAAACCGTGAAAGAAAAAACCTGCGATGCAATCCAGAAAGCGATCCGACAATTACCTGAGGATGGTGGCGAATTAGCACTATTGCCGGGGACCTATACCTGCACCCATCCCATCATCATTGACAAAAATAATGTCACCCTAAAGGGTACTGGGCCAGCGACACTGCTGCGTCTTGCTGATAATGCAAACGCTCCCGTTATCATCATGGGGCTCGCCGAAAATGTGCCCAGCCGTTCCACTCGCCATGTACGTGTGGTTGATTTGATGATCGACGGCAACCGCGCTAACCAATCGTCCGAATGCATGGGTGGCCCTTGCAGCGATGAATTTCCACTGCGCAACAATGGCATCAGTATTCGTCGCTGTGTTGATTGCGTTGTTCAATCAGTCACTGTTTACGGCGCCATGTCGGGCGGGCTAGTAACTGAACTGGGATGCCGTCGATTAACGATCCGCGACTACACCTCTTACGATAATGAATTTGATGGTTTGGCGGGTTACGAAACAGAAGACAGCACCTTTTCTGGTATTCATTTGTACGGCAATGAGGCAGCGGGAATTTCGACGGATATTAAATTTAACAACAACAAATTTTATGATGTGACCATCGCCGACAATAAAACAGTGGGCATTTTTATGCGCGATTCGCTGGATAATTCCTTCACCAATTTGCATATTCGTGACAGCGTCCAACACGGTATTTTTCTGGCGCAGGTCAATACTGATCCGAGCACAGCGGCAACCGGCAATACTTTTACTGGTGTAGTGATTTCACGTTCGGGCGGCATGGGAATTTTGGCTAACGATGCATCATGTATTAATAACATGATGGTAGGGGCTCAGTTTATAAATAACAAACACGGTTGTATCAGTGAGGCGGCGTCGGGGCTTGTGGAGAATGTCGGCGCTATATGCCGCTAATCGGTAGAATCGTTTTATTGGGTTGGAATGGTTTTTTTAACGTTGATTTTAGATGTGTGTGTACAGGACGTAGTTGAAACCGCTCGCTCCTACCCCTTTGGGGGCGAGCATTTTTTTATTAATGTACGTCATTCTCTACGGCGGGTAAAAAGCGATACCCAACGCCCGGTTCCGTCTCGATGTAACGAGGGTTGGAAGGGTCGTCGCCTAATTTTGTGCGCAAACGCGCGATAAAAATCCGCAAGTAGTGTGTGTCTTCCACATGGGTTCCGCCCCATATTTCGCGCAATAACTGTTGCTGGGTAACTAAACGCCCCGCGTTGTTAATCAATCGCTTTAACAATTCAAATTCCTTTCGCGACAGCTTCGCTACTTCGTCATTTACCGTGAGCTTGCGCTCTTGTAGATCGATCAGTACGCGCTCATCTTGAAATTTCTGCACGGTTTGGACACTCGGGCCAAAAGCCTTGATCAATCCGCGAATACGCGCCAGCAATTCCTGAATACCGAAGGGTTTAACGACGTAATCATTTGCGCCCAAGTCTAAGGCATGCACAATTTCTGACTCGCGATTGCGAACCGATAAAATAATAATGGGCTGATGAAAGAAATCGCGCAGCTTTTTGAGTACAACCTGACCATCCAAATCTGGCAGACCCATATCCAGAATAATAAGGTCTGGCGTTTCTTCAGCGGCTAAAACCAAACCTTGCCTACCGGTATCGGCCTCAAGAATCACATAGCCTTGTGCGGTCAATCCGATCTGTAGAAAACGACGAATCTGTGGCTCGTCATCAATGATTAATATCTTGCTCATAATGGCTCCATTTTTCGGCGAGTATAAACAGCGCTTGGCTTAGGTAGTGTTATATCCCTGTTAAAATTTACTCGGCTGATGTCGGTAGCTCTTGTTGTTCCTGCTGATTATTTATCGGCAGCTCTATGCGGACGCAGCAACCGGGATTACTCCTGTCGCCCAGCCGCTTAGGGTTTGGGTGAATGGTTACGTTACCGCCGTGAGCCACAATCATACCCCTGCAAATAGTTAGACCGAGACCGCTGCCAGACTTTCTTCTATCGCCCTTCTCAGCGGTATGGAAACGCTCAAATACTTTTTCACGTTCATCCTCCGGAATTCCTGCTCCCTTGTCGCAGATTGTGAGAACAACTTTGTCGCCTTCTTTGTAGCACTCAATATCAATGCTGGCATTTTTAGGCGAGAATTTTATCGCGTTATCGATCACGTTAAAAATGGCTTGCTCTAACAACGCGGCATGCACATAAAGCGAGGGCAGGTTGGACTCGACATTTTCTTTCAGCGAATTCTGAATTAAGAGTGGCCGCAAGCGTTTTTTGACTACGCTCATTATTTCTTCCACGCTTACCCAATCACATTCCAGTTGCAATTGCCCAAACTCAAGGCGGGTCATGTCCAACAAATTCTGGGTATATCGGTTGAGCCGCTCGGCCTCTTCGAGCACGGTGCTTAACAGTTCTCGCGTTTGGTGTTTATCGAGATGTTCGCCGAATTCGATAACGGTTGACGTTGCTCCGATCATGGTCGTCAGTGGGGTGCGAAAATCGTGAGAAACGGACGACAGAAGAGAGGATCGTAACAATTCATTTTCTTTAGCAATTTTTTCTTTTTCAAGATCGGCTGCCAGGCG
>CAIOHY010000130.1 GCA_903858205.1 uncultured Cellvibrio sp. | reverse complement strand
TTTTTTCTCAACCCTGCAAGCCTACCCGTTATTAGGTTTGGCTTGCGCGTTAACGCTTGGCTTACTCGTCGGCAGCTTTTTAAACGTAGTTATTTATCGCCTACCAAAAATGATGGAACGCGGCTGGCAAGACCAGTGTCGTGACTTTTTAACCACAGATGGCAATTTAGCTACCCTTCCTGCAAGCGATTCAAAACAGGAGCCATTTAATTTAATGGTTCCTGCTTCCCGATGCCCTCACTGTGGACACAAGATTAAGCCTTGGGAAAATATTCCCGTTATAAGTTATTTGTTCCTGCGCGGGAAATGCTCCAACTGCAAAGCAGGTATCTCCGCTCGCTACCCTGTGATCGAATTGGTAACCGGTTTGCTGTCTGTTGCGGTTATCTTTTATGTTGGAGTTAATTGGAGCGGGTTGGCTGCGTTGGTTTTTACTTGGTCGCTTATAGCGCTGACCATGATTGATTTCGATACCTACTTGCTGCCCGACGATATTACCTTGCCGCTCTTGTGGCTGGGCTTGATAGCCAATAGTTTTAACACTTTCACAGACTTGCCTAGCGCGCTTTGGGGGGCGATAGCCGGTTATTTAGCGCTCTGGTCGGTTTATAAATTGTTTAAGCTAGTGACGGGCAAAGAAGGAATGGGTTACGGCGATTTTAAATTACTTGCCGCGCTTGGTGCCTGGATGGGCTGGCAAATGTTGCCACAGATTATTTTGTTGTCGTCTCTTGTTGGTGCGGTTATCGGCATTAGCATGATTGTTATTCGTGGGCGCGATAAAAACATCCCCATCCCTTTTGGCCCCTATTTGGCCATCGCTGGATGGATTGCGTTTATTTGGGGTGACACCATCAACCAATCCTACCTGAAACTGTTTGTAGCACATTAGGCTGTGAAAAATGCCTCTGATTATTGGACTGACTGGCGGGATTGGCAGTGGCAAATCTGAGGCCAGTAAACGCTTTGCTGAACGCGGCGTATTGGTTGTCGATGCTGATGTGGTTGCACGCGAAGTAGTCGAGCCTGGTAAGCCAGCACTAATGCAAATTACTGCGCATTTCGGAATTGGCATTCTTGATGCTACAGGCAGCCTAGAACGCGGCAAGCTACGAGAAATTATCTTTTCTAACTCCACTGAAAAACAATGGTTAGAATCCCTGCTTCACCCCATCATTAACTCAGAAATTCGACGGCAACTTGCAGGTGCGACGAGCCCATACTCTATTCTTGCATCGCCACTGCTACTGGAAACCCGGCAATTTGAATTAGTCGATCGCATATTGGTAATCGATGCCAGCGAGCAGCAGCAACTGGAGCGAGCTAGCAAGCGCGACAAGAACAATGAAGGCCAGATCAAAGCCATTATGGAGACCCAGCTCTCGCGCCAGGAACGCTGTGCGCGTGCGACGGACATTATCCAAAACCATGGCAGTATTGATGAGATTGATGAGCAAGTGGAAAAACTCCATCAGCTCTATCTTGAATTAGCGCAATCCACTGCAACACCGAATTGATAACTTATTTATGCAAAATACCACACAAGATTCTGATTTAACGTCACTCAAACTCGCCTGCCCTACTTGCAAAAAGACAGTACTATGGAATGACAAATTTCCGCATCGACCATTTTGCAGTGACCGTTGCCGTTTGATTGATTTAGGTGAATGGGCTAGCGAGAGCCACCGAATTGCGGGGGATAATCTGGATATTAATTCGGAAGATGTACACCAACCGTAGGGGTTCAATTTATTGAACCCAAAACCACACGTAGGGGTTTAATTTAGTGAGCCTAAAATTGAAAAACAACAACATGATTGGGACAATCAATAGGGCGCAATAAATTGCGCCCCCACAATCACCACCAGGCGCTGATTCCTGCAACACCTTGTGCACCGCAAGACCGCGCAATTTTTATATGCTCTTCTCCTACGCCGCCCAACGCATAAACCGGAATATTGGCTAACTCTACTAAAGCAGAAAACGACTGCCACCCAAGTAAGTCGGCAGATGGATGTGAAGCTGTCGGTAAGAGAGGAGATAAAAGTAAATAGTCCGCACCGATTTTTTGCGCATGCACTATTTCTTCCTCGTTGTGACACGAGACCCCCAAAAGCACGTCCTGCCTAACGGGCCGTACATTAATTGCTGACGCGTGATGGCGATTCAGATGTAATCCTATTTTTTTTCCCGTGAATAACTGAGTTAGGCGATTAAATTCCGCTAGCGAACAATTAATTACCAACAGTGCATTTGATTGGGTGACCGCTTGAATCGTTTCATCCAACAAGGATTCATGCGTATCAACACTAAAATCGGCAATACGTAGTTGCACTATACGGATGCCTGCCATCAAAACGCGATTTAGTCGCGCCATAAAGTCAGCGCCATCAAGATAAGCGCCCGTAATCGCATATCTTTCTGGCAAATTAATTGCCGAAATAATTGGACGATTTGCGGCGGGAAACTCAAAATTGTTCAGCTCTTTGGCATCAACCCACTGGATTGGCTGGCCTTCGTTGCCAATAGGCGCACCGAGAAACTCCGTGATTTTATGTACATCAAGGAGCACGGATTTATCGGGGTAATGGTGACGAATTTGAATCAATGGCTGACTGGCAAGAACATCAATCGCAAGCTCTTCGTGCAACTCACGCACAAGTGCCTGTTCGATGGTTTCGCCAGCATCAACCTTGCCGCCGGGAAACTCCCACAAGCCACCCTGATGGGCACTTAACGGGCGTTTAGCGATGAGAATTTTGCCGTCAGTATTAACGATAACACCGACGGCAACATGAACTAATTTAGCCACGATAATTTATTAAAGAACTAAGAACGGTAGTCTGCATTAATGCGAACATATTCGTAGGAAAGATCTGTGGTCCATACGGTTTCTGCAAAGTCACCACGCCCCATATTGATATTGATGGCGATGTCCGCTTGGCTCATGACCGCTTGACCTTGTTCTTCTGTATAGGTTTTTGCACGGCCTCCATGTTCAACGATCAAAGTATCGTTCAAATGAACACGAACTTTTGTTGCATCCAGATCTGTTACACCGGCATAACCAATGGCAGCAACAATTCGCCCCCAGTTAGGATCCGAAGCAAAGAGCGCAGTTTTAATTAACGGTGAATGCGCCACAGCGTAGGCGACATCCAAACATTCGTCGCGATTGGCGCCGCCACTTACGGCAACAGTGACAAACTTGGTTGCTCCTTCACCATCACTCACAATACTTTTGGCAAGATGGACATGCGCAGCAAGAATAACCTCGCGCAATTTCTCATAAAGCTCACCAATCGCCTCTGTAATTTCTGGCAAATCCACTTGTCCTGTAGCAATCAAAATACAAGAATCGTTGGTTGATGTATCACCATCAATCGTAATGCGATTAAAAGATTTGTCTGCAGCTTCGCGCGATAGTTGCTGCAGTAAATGTTGAGAAATTTTTGCATCAGTTGCGATATAACCCAACATAGTTGCCATATTAGGTTTAATCATGCCGGCACCTTTGGAAATCCCGTTTACTGTAATAATCTTGCCCTGATATTCAAATTGCTGGCTATAACCCTTGGGGCGAGTGTCAGTGGTCATGATGCCCGCGCCGGCATCATCCCAACCATTTTCATTCGCTTTTTCCAAGGCTTCGGGCACCACTGCAATAATTTTTTGCACTGGCAGAGGCTCACCGATGACACCGGTTGAGAATGGCAGAACTTGCTCCGGTTTAACGCCCTTCAATTCAGCAATTGCCGCGCAGGTGGCTTTCGCATCCAGCAGGCCTTGCTCACCTGTACAAGCGTTGGCATTACCGGAATTGATAATTAAAAAACGAATTGGGGCAGCAGCAAGATGCTCTCTGCATACAGTCACAGGCGCCGCGCAAAAAGCATTTTTAGTAAACACGCCCGCAACCGCACTGCCCTCGACGAGCTCAAATAACACCACATCGCGGCGACCGACTTTTTTTATACCCGCGCTAACTGCGGTTAATTTCACACCTTTCACTGGGTGCATGTGCGGAAAAGGATATTCACCAACTGCCATAATATAAATCTCGATATTTTTTCAGAATCAACGTTTTTCTATTAGCCACACCTAAAAGCACAGAGCCCCGCAATGGCGAGGCTCTGTTAGTGCAGAAACTATTCCAGAGCACCGTGACAACTTTTGTATTTTTTACCTGATCCGCAGGGGCACGGATCATTGCGCCCGATCTTGCGACCTTCACGCACAACTTGCGCGCGAGGAGCTGCCGCTTGTGGTTGTTCCTCTGGCTGACCAAGAGCTGAGAGCTCATCGTGACGCAGTTGCATTTTTTGGCGAGCCAATTCTTCACGGCGCTGGTTTTCCATCTCTTCCATTTGCTCGCGCGAAATCGGTTCAACACGCGCCATCAAATGCACAGTTTCCCGCTTAACCGTCATCAACAAACTTTGGAAAAGTTCGAACGCCTCGCGCTTGTATTCTTGTTTTGGATTTTTTTGTGCATAGGAACGCAAATTAATTCCCTGGCGCAAATGATCCATTGTAGCGAGGTGATCTTTCCAGGCATTATCCAGAACTTGCAGCATTACTTGCTTTTCAATCTCTAGCATTATCTCGCCAACACGTTCGCATTTTGCATCATAAGCACCTTGAATTTCGGCAAGAATTTTCTTGCGCAACGTTTCTTCGTGCAAGCGCGTATCTTCTTCAAGCCACTTGGCGATAGGCAAACGCAAACCAAAATCGGACTCGATTTGTTTTTCCAAACCGGGAACATCCCATTGATCTTCAATGGACTGCGGCGGAATAAATCCATTTACCAAATCATCAACGACTTCCTCGCGAACAGCGGTGATGGTTTCACGAATCGAGTCAGCGTCCAACAGTTCATTGCGCTGATGGTAAATAATTTGGCGTTGATCGTTAGCAACGTCATCAAATTCAAGTAATTGTTTACGAATATCAAAGTTGCGCCCTTCAACTTTACGCTGGGCTTTTTCGATCGCGTTATTCACCATGCGGTGTTCAATTGCTTCGCCTTTTTCCATGCCCAAGGCTTGCATAAAATTACGCACGCGTTCGGAGGCAAAAATGCGCATTAAATTATCTTCTAACGATAAATAAAAACGTGTAAGACCAGGGTCACCCTGACGGCCGGCGCGACCACGCAACTGGTTGTCGATGCGGCGAGATTCATGACGCTCGGTACCAATAATGTGCAACCCGCCTGCAGCCAACACAGCTTCATGACGAATTTTCCACTCGGCTTTCAATGCTTCGATTTGTTCTGGCGTTGGATTTTCAAGCTTGGCGACATCCGATTCCCAACGGCCACCCAACACAATATCCGTACCACGACCAGCCATGTTTGTTGCAATAGTTACCGTTGCAGGACGACCTGCTTGAGCAATAATTTCTGCTTCTTGTGCGTGGAATTTTGCGTTGAGCACTTGATGTTTGATCCCTGCCGCCGTCAAGCGGCGCGACATTTCTTCCGAGGTTTCAATCGATGCGGTACCCACCAAAATCGGGGCATTTTTAGCCTGGAACAATTTAATATCTTCAACGATGGCAAGATACTTTTCTTCGAGTGACAGGAAAACCTTGTCGTTCATATCCAAACGCAATACGGTTTTGTTGGTGGGGATCACCACCACATCCAAGCCATAGATTTCACGGAACTCATAGGCTTCGGTATCTGCAGTACCCGTCATACCTGATAAGGTTGGATAAAGACGGAAGTAGTTTTGGAAGGTAGTAGATGCAAGAGTTTGGCTCTCACTTTGAATGGCAACACCCTCTTTGGCTTCAATCGCCTGATGAAGGCCTTCTGACAAACGACGGCCGGGCATAGTGCGGCCTGTGTGCTCATCAATTAATACGACTTGCCCTTCTTGAACAATGTATTCCACATTGAGGTGAAACAAGGCGTGAGCGCGCAATGCAGAATTGACGTGATGCAAGAGCGAGAGATTGTTTGCCGCATAAAGATTTTGATCAGGCTGTAATAAACCAGCTTGGATCAACAAATCTTCTACCTTTTGATGACCATCTTCGGTTAATTCAACTTGACGCGATTTTTCATCAACACTGAAATGGCCGGGATCAGTTACAACACGACGATCACCATCTTCGCCGTTATCAATTTGACGCTTCAGTTTTAACACCAACTGATTAACACGCTTGTACATTTCCGAGCTATTTTCTGCTGCGCCGGAAATAATCAACGGTGTACGCGCCTCATCGATGAGAATCGAATCCACCTCATCGATAACAGCGAAATTAAGGTCACGTTGAACCTTATCGCGTTTACTTAACGCCATGTTATCGCGCAGATAATCAAAACCGTATTCGTTGTTGGTGCCGTAGGTAACATCTGCAGCGTAAGCAGCGCGCTTAACCGCTTGTGGCTGCATGGACTGAATCACGCCAACGGTCATTCCAAGAAATTCATACAGTGGCATCATCCAATTAGCATCGCGACTCGCCAGATAATCGTTTACGGTAACTATGTGTACGCCCTTACCCGCCAACGCATGAAGATAGCTTGGCAGCGTAGATACAAGAGTTTTACCTTCTCCAGTACGCATCTCGGCTATACGACCTTCATGCAAGGTCATACCGCCAATCATTTGTACATCAAAATGGCGCATACCCAACACACGGCGACCGGCTTCACGTACCGTCGCAAAGGCTTCCGGTAGTAATTGATCGAGCGTTTCACCTTTTTGATAACGCTCACGAAACTCTGCAGTTTTCGCTTTGAGCTGCTCATCACTGAGCTTTTGCATTTCAGGTTCAAGCGCATTAATGCGCACTACCACTTTATTCATACGCTTTAATTCGCGCTCATTTTTTGAACCAAAAACTGCCTTAATTAACTTACCGATCATTTTTTAATACCGTAAAAATTCAATAGACTGAATACATTTTGCGCAGCGAAATACAGGCGAAATAACCTAAATGTGCCCAAGGGCAAGGCTGGCAAGTAAATAGGAAGGTGCCGACTAAAGCAAGTGAGAATTCTGCTGTCGGCGGGAGGTGATAACTTAGCGGTTGGTGCGGCGGATATAGCTGGCGGGATCGACTACGCGACCATTTTTATAGACTTCAAAGTGCACGTGGGGTGCTGTAGATCGCCCGGTTGACCCCGACAGGGCAATCACTTGCCCCTTTTTTACAACATCACCCGCTTTAACAAGGTTAGAGGTGTTGTGCGCATAACGAGTGACCAAACCATCGCCATGCTTGATCTCGACCATGTTGCCATATTCAGGATGACGGCCAGACCAATTTACAATACCAGCAGCAACAGTACTGACCTTACTACCCTTGCGAGCGGTGAAATCTATACCCGAGTGAAACTCAGTCTTGCCGGTAAAGGGATCTTTGCGATAACCATAGCGCGACGAAACCCATGCATTGGCTACAGGCGCTCCCGAAACCAGAGTTTCTTGTTGCAGACTTCGATTGGTAAGTAATGCTTCTATTGTGTTGAGCTGCTGCTCTCGACTATCGACCTGTTGGGAGAGCTGATCGATTGCAGCAAAAAAGTCGGGGGTGGAGTAGAGAGTATCAGGGCTTGCTTTGGAGGGGCCGCCAAGCGCGGGCACTTGGCTGAAATCAAACTCGCCTTGCTCCAAATTGGCTGCGGAAGTAAGTTTCTCTCCGAGCGCATCAAGTCGCATCAAGCGCGCCTGCAATTCGCCCATCTTGCTCGTCAGTGCCGCTATCTGGGCTTCAGACGCTTCGCGCTCCTGTTCAATTTCTGATTCGTGTGCGGACAGAATATCCATCCATGCTTTGGTATCAGTGTTAAAGAAGCCATCGCGCTCGTCCGATACCAGCCAGCTATAGCCCCAAGCGCCAACAAAGGTGGGAATCCCCAGCAGACATACGGACAAGAACGCGCGAGTCCACCCACCAAGGGTGAAACTGCGAGCCTGCGCATGGTCTTTGTTGACGATAATAATCTTCATTCAGAAATCTACTTTTTTATAGGTTGAATAACCGCTCACTTCGGGCTTTACCCGATGGGATTTTCGATAAAAAATTCGACTTTCAGATCGCGACTCACATCTGAGCGAGACGCAGTTGGACATCCAATGAAAACACTTTGAGGCTATTGATCCGCCAATAAAAAGTGTTTTAAAACAGCTAGTTACGCAAATTTCACAAAGGAAGTTTGGCAGTGCGGAGATTCCTTGCAACGCGTACAAAAGTACGCATATCCGAAATATCGCACAGATAGGAAGGTTTTAACAAGCAGAAATTTAGACAGCGTTCACATATCGAGCGCTGCGCTAAAGAGAATCAAGCTGCTGCAATTGGCTGCATGTAGGTGATAGGCAAATGCTGCCCCTCCTCAAAAGTAACTAGCTCCCAAGCATCTGGTTGCTCAATTAGCAGCCTTAGCGCACGATTATTGAGCGAATGCCCCGACTTATGCGCTTTGTATTCGCAGATCAAACTATTACCCAGCATGTACAAATCGCCGATGGCATCTAGCACCTTGTGTTTAACAAACTCATCTTCAAAACGCAGGCCATCCTCGTTAAGAATCTTGTATTGATCAACGACAATAGCATTCTCCATGCTGCCGCCGCGAGCCAGACCTTTGGAGCGCAAATACTCAATCTCGTGCATAAACCCGAAGGTACGTGCGCGGCTGATGTCTTTCACAAAGGTCGAACTGGAAAATTCCAGTTCAGTATGTGGGCGACGATCTTTAAATACGGGATGATCAAATTCGATGGAAAAAGACACTTTAAAGCCATCAAAGGGGATAAATGTGGCAAATTTGTCGCCATCCCTCAGGGTGACTTCTTTTTTGATGCGGACGAATTTTTTAGGCGCATTCTGTTCCTGGACACCGGCAGATTGAATCAAAAATACAAAGGGACCGGCGCTGCCATCCATGATCGGAATTTCAGGCGCATTTAATTCGACAATCGCATTATCAATCCCTAACCCAGCCAGCGCTGACATCAAGTGCTCCACAGTAGAAACACGAACATCATCTTTGATCAGGCAGGTAGAAAGTGTCGTTTCACCGACATTTTTCGCGGTTGCTTTAATCTCTACCGGCGGATTCAAATCCACCCGGCGAAACACAATGCCGGTATCAATAGGCGCGGGCAACAGGGTCAGATGAATCTGATCGCCTGTGTGCAAACCGACACCAGTCGTACGTATAGCATTTTTAAGTGTGCGCTGTTTAATCATCTCCTACCCTTTACTCGTCTCACCGTTTCACGACCGCACAATAGGTACGGTTTGATTTTCATGGGCATGTTACCAATCAGGGAAATTACCAACCAGTTAAAACTGGCAATTCCCCCTATAGCCAAAAGCCGATTAATCCGCCTGACGACGCAAGAAAGCGGGAATATCAAGGTATTCCAATTCCTTATCACCCAACGGAGCGGCCAAAGCAGCTGCATTAGATGAATGAGCGTTAGCACGCAGATGTGCTGGGCGATCAAGCGCTGCGTAGTCCACCGGCGGAGTTGCTGGGCGACGGGTATTGTCGATCACTTTGGTCGGCGCCGCTTTAACTTCTTTTGGTGCAGCAGCCGCTTTCGCGATTCCCAGACCAGTCGCTACCACGGTAACGCGCAGCTCGTTGGTCATTTCAGGATCGATAACTGTACCCACAACCACAGTTGCATCACCTGAAGCGAACTCTTCAATAATGCTACCTACTTCAGAGTATTCACCCAGAGACAAATCAATACCGGCGGTGATGTTAACCAGAATACCGCGTGCGCCTTGCAGGTTCACATCTTCCAGCAATGGGCTGCGGATCGCCGCTTCAGCTGCTTCGCGTGCGCGATTTTCGCCAGTCGCACGGCCGGTACCCATCATCGCCATGCCCATTTCCGACATGACAGTTCTTACGTCGGCAAAGTCAACGTTGATCATACCCGGGCGAATAATCAGGTCTGCAATACCTTGTACCGCACCGAGTAATACATTGTTTGCCGCTTTGAAAGCGTCAAGCAAGCTGGTTGATTTTCCCAAAACTGACAACAGTTTTTCGTTAGGAATTGTAATCAGCGAGTCAACGCGCTCACTCAATTCTTTGATACCCGCATCCGCGATCAGCATGCGCTTGCGACCTTCAAATGGAAATGGCTTGGTCACTACTGCAACAGTCAAAATACCCAAGTCGCGTGCGACTTCAGCAACAACCGGTGCGGCGCCGGTGCCTGTTCCGCCACCCATACCAGCGGCGATAAACACCATATCGGCACCGCGCAATACTTCGGCGATGCGCTCGCGATCTTCCATCGCAGCTTGACGACCGATTTCCGGATTAGCGCCAGCACCCAGACCTTTGGTCATGGAATTGCCGAGCTGCAATACGGTGCGCGCATCAATATCTTTCAATGCTTGCGAATCGGTGTTGGCGCAAATAAATTCTACGCCTTCAATTTTGTTCGCGATCATGTGCTTGACTGCGTTTCCGCCGCCACCGCCAACACCGATCACTTTGATTACTGCGTTCTGATGAATGCTATCGACTAATTCAAACATGGCCACACCCCTTTTGTTTCCCTTGACTCAATCTGTGAAATAAAATTTGGTTAAAAATTACTCTGAAATATTTTTTTGATCTTGCTAAAAATGGAACCTTGCGACTCTTTGGTCGTAGTCGATGAACGGCTACTTCCCTGCTGTTGCTTCATGGCGTAAATCAACAAACCTACGCCAGTCGAATAAATAGGATTGTTAACAATATCGGATAAGCCGCGAATGTTTTGCGGAGCACCAAGCCGAACGGGCATATGGAAAATTTCTTCCGCCAACTCGATAACACCTTCCATTTTGGAAGTCCCACCTGTCAATACGATCCCTGCGGCAATTAAATCTTCATAACCACTGCGGCGCAGTTCTGCCTGAATCAACGTAAATAATTCGTCGTAACGTGGTTCAACCACTTCCGCCAACGCCTGGCGAGACAAGTCTCGCGGTTGGCGATCACCAACACTAGGCACTTTGATGGTTTCATCCGGGCTGGTGAGTTTCGCCAGCGCACAGGCATACTTAATTTTGATTTCTTCTGCGTTAGGAGTTGGTGTGCGCAACGCCATGGCGATGTCATTAGTCACTTGATCGCCCGCAATCGGGATAACGCCTGTGTGGCGAATTGCGCCGTCTTTAAAAATGGCGATATCCGTTGTGCCGCCACCGATGTCTACAACACACACGCCCAATTCTTTTTCGTCATCCGTTAACACCGAATAGCTGGAAGCCAACTGCTCCAGAATGATGTCTTCTACTTCAAGTCCACAGCGACGAATACACTTTTCAATATTTTGTGCCGCATTCACGGCGCAAGTCACTAAATGCACTTTGGCTTCCAGGCGCACACCGGACATGCCCAAGGGTTCTTTTACGCCATCCTGGTCATCAATCAAAAACTCTTGCGGCAAAATATGCAGGATTTTTTGGTCAGCGGGGATTGCGACTGCTTGCGCCGCATCAATTACGCGCTCCAAATCCTGGGCAAATACTTCGCGATCACGAATCGCCACAATACCGTGTGAGTTCAAGCTGCGAATATGGCTACCGGCGATACCTGCATAAACCGAGTGAATTTGGCAACCCGCCATCAATTCTGCTTCTTCGATGGCGCGTTGGATCGACAGCACGGTCGATTCAATATTCACTACCACGCCCTTTTTCAAACCATTGGAACGGTGCGAACCAATTCCAACAATTTCCAATTGTCCTTCGGGGGTGATCGCACCAACGATAGCGACAACCTTGGATGTGCCTATATCCAGGCCTACAATCATTTTGTTGTCGCTAGCGTTTGCCATTCATAAACCTCATTTGCCAGTAGTGAGCCAATTCAAGCAACTGGCGATTTTCTTGTTCAATTAATCAGTGGAGTAACGGAAGCCGCTGGAGTAGGTAGTTTTACTTGAGCTTGGCTTTTTATGTATTTTTTTGCCATTGCTGAGTCGGCTACCCAACGCACTGCAACTCCATTTGTGTATCGTAAATCTATCGCTTTGACATCCAACCAAACATTACTTAAATGCGTGTCATATACAGTAACAAATCTACGCATTTTTTCCATCACTTGATCGCGCCCAAGTGCAATTTCTACGTGATTTTTTATCGTTAATCGCCATGATTTTTTGTTATCGCACTTTAGAGCGATAACTTCCAACCCACGCGAGCGCAAAAGTTGGGATAAATCCTGATATTGCTGCAAAATTTCCGCAGCATCTGCTTCACTTCCTTGCAGCCACGGCAACCCAGAAAGCTTGCTCGCCTCATTAACGAGAACAATCTCGCCACGTTGATTTAAAAATCCATCTCCCCAGCGCGCAATCGGTTTTTGTTCAGAAATCTTTACAACCAAGGTATCTGGCCAGCGACGATTCAACGTCACTTTTTCTACCCAGGGATCACTCAGCAATGAATTTTTCAGCTGCATCAAGTCCAACTGCAAAAAATCGCCGTCAATCTCATTGCCAATTAACTCAGTGGCGCGCTGTTTGGTAATGAAATGGAAATCTCCCTCCACCACTACACTTTTAATTGGCCTCTCAAAAATCTTGGCAACTGGACCACTGACCCAATAAATCCCGAAACACAACCCAATCACAAAAACGACAGCACCTAATTTGCGATTAACCCAGGAAAAACTCCACGAATGCCAAATTTTTTTTTCAACGCGCCCCGGTTTTTGCCCCGAATTACGCTCCCGTCGCCCCTGCGGAGATGCCTTGGTATAACCGCGTTCACGTTTTGCCGGCGCATCTTGCCGAGCGACGGGTAAATCTGGAGCCACGTAACGCGACGATGGGCTTTCCAATAACACATCACGTACTACACGGCTGGTCGCTGCGGATTCACTGTAATTCGCGCGCGCCGTTTCAGCGGTGCGATTGCGGCGCGCTGATTTTTCCACTTCGGCATCGGCTCGCTCATTACCAATCCTGGGCTCGATACGTTCGCCTTTCATATCACGCATGTTTATTCACACAACCATTGCGCATTTACACTTTCACCGCGAGACTTGCGCGCAAAACAGTGAGCACCAACTCTGCAAATGACAAACCAATCGCCTTCGCTGCCATAGGAACCAAACTGTGGCTGGTCATACCCGGTGCAGTATTCACTTCCAGCAGATAAAAATGTTGCTGCGCATCCGCCATCACATCGACTCGCCCCCAACCACGACATCCCACCGCGTTAAAAGCATTGAGCGCGAGGTTTTTTAATTCCTGCTCTTTTTCGGCCGACAAACCACAGGGGCAAAGGTAGCGCGTGTCGTCAGCGATATATTTCGCATTAAAATCATAAAAAGTATGGTCAGTTTCCAATTTAATCGGTGGCAGCGCCTCGCCATCCAGAATCGCTACCGTGTATTCGGCTCCCACAATCAATCGCTCAACCAATACGCTGCCTTGATATTGCGCTGCTTTTTGAAAAGCCAGTTCCAAATCGGCAGCATTGTTAACGCGCGACATACCGATACTTGACCCCTCATTTGCGGGCTTCACCATGACCTCACCACCCAGAGTTGCCAATACTTTTGCAAAATCTGAACTCTGGTTTAACACTGCAAATTCCGGTGTCGATAAACCTTGCTGTCCATTGATATCAATACCACGCCATAACTGTTTGGTGCGCAACTTATCCATTGCTAGCGCTGATGCAGCAACATCACTGCCGGTGTAGGGAATATTTAAAAACTCGAGCAGCGCCTGAATACGACCATCTTCACCACCGGGCCCGTGCAAAATAAGAAATGCGCGATCAATATTTGCCGCCTTTATATCCGCGATAATGTTATCGCCAACATCAATCGCAACATGTTCAACTCCCGCCTCAACTAAAGCCGCGATAACCGCCGCTCCGCTTTGCAAAGAAATTTCGCGTTCGGCCGACAAACCGCCAAAGAGCACGCCCACGCGGCCCAATTGTTTTTTAAATGCTTCACTGATCGGCAGAGTTACTGCTTGCATCACTTGATTAACCTCTAACGCAATTGTCGTTTTGCTAATTCGGGGGAGAGAACACCCACGTTACCGGCGCCTTGAGTGATGACTATGTCACCTGCGCGCACTATGTCTTTTACTATCGCAGGAACACCGTCGACGGTTTCCACAAAAATCGGTTCGATAAGACCGCGCGCACGAATACTGCGGCAAAGATGGCGACTATCCGCACCAGGAATGGCATCTTCACCTGCGCTATACACTTCCAACATGATCAGCGCATCTGCAGTTGATAGAACTTCAACAAAATCTTCATAGAGGTCGCGTGTGCGCGTGTATCTGTGTGGCTGGTAAATCATTACCAAACGACGCTCGGGCCAACCATCGCGCACGGCTTTAATGACCGCAGCAACTTCGCGCGGATGATGACCGTAATCATCGACCAACATTGCCTCGCCTTCACCAACCTGAAAATTGCCATAAACTTGAAAGCGACGGCCAACACCCTGGAAATTTTCAAGGCCGGATTGGATCGCATCATCACTAATGCCTTCATCGGTCGCGACTGCAATCACCGCGGTCGCATTCAATACATTGTGAATGCCGGGAATATTGATGCGGATATGCAAAGGTTTGTCGTGGCCGGGGCGAAGCACATCGAACTCGGAATGCATTTTGTCTTGCTTGATATTGATCGCACGAAAATCGCAATGATCACCAAAACCGTAAGTTAAAATCGGGCGTGATACTTCCGGAATAATGTCCCGAATCACGGGATCTTCACCACAAAGTACCGCCAATCCGTAGAACGGAAGGTTGTGCAAAAATTCAATAAAAGTTTTTTTCAGTTTCGAAAAATCGCCACCATAGGTTTCCATATGGTCGGCGTCGATATTGGTAACAATTGCCACCATTGGCTGTAGATGCAAAAACGACGCATCACTTTCATCCGCTTCAGCAACTAAATAACGGCTCGCTCCCAATTGCGCATTGGTACCTGTGCTATTGACCAAGCCGCCAATAATAAATGTCGGATCTTGTTTTGCTGCAGCGAGAATCGATGCCAACAAACTGGTCGTAGTAGTTTTGCCGTGGGTGCCCGCAACAGCGATACCGTGGCGATAGCGCATCAACTCGCCCAGCATTTCGGCACGGCGTACAATCGGGATGCGCAATTCGCGCGCGCCCAACATTTCCGGATTGCTCGCATTCACTGCACTGGAATTCACAACTACATCGGCATCGCGCACGTTTTCGGCTGAGTGGCCGATAAACACGGTCACTCCTTTTTCTACTAATCGTTCGGTAACGCTGGATGCTTTAATATCAGAACCGGAAATTTCATAACCCTGATTCAACAACACCTCAGCGATGCCACTCATACCAGCACCGCCAATTCCAATAAAATGGATACGGCGAATACGGCGCATTTCCGGAACACAATGATTTATGGCGCTATTGCCTATGACATTCTTAACTATGGCATTCTGACCTATGGATTGTTGCGTCAATTTATCCACGGGCTACCTCCTCACAAATATCAGCTACTTGCGCCGCAGCATCAGGCTTAGCCAATTGCTGTGCTTTTTCCG
>CAIOHY010000129.1 GCA_903858205.1 uncultured Cellvibrio sp. | reverse complement strand
GCAATGCGCACTGTAATTGCTTGTGGCAGTGGCTCGCAGGTGATCTCGGAAGTGCCGGCAACGGCCGCTAAATTGGAGTACGGCGCTAACGAAAAAGGCCATTAACAGGCCTTTTTGTTTGAATGCGGATTCGGGATCAGGATTTCTTCTTGGTCGTTTTCGATTTGGTGGGTGTTTTGCCGGGTTTGGATTCTTCGGTTTTTTCTGCAGCAACCGGTTTGTTGGCTTTGGCGGGCTTATCGCCGCGCGTGGAAATAAGTGAAACCTCAACGGGTGGCAATCTCGGGCTTTCGCCGCGCTCGCGGCTCTCTACGTAACTTAGCGCATCGGTCACGGCTTGGCTTACTTTGCGCTCAATTTCCACCATATCCTGCGGCGACATAAAAAAAGTCATATCCACATCGTGGCGAATATAGCGCGGTGGCAATCTATTCAAAGCCACACAGGCCACGTCGGCGAGGAAATCCCGGTCGCCCTGTTGGACTCGCTCACTTTGGTCGTGCACTTCCTGTACCACCAGCCGTTCGTAATAGTTATGCAGAAAGTCGACTTCATCATCCAAAACATAGGTGCGGTTGGTCAGCATGGTGTTACCTCTCTTTATGGAATCCTAGGAGTATAGACAATTATCCTTAAAGCACAGGTTGCCGCGCTGTTTACCGACTATTTTCGTCAGCCGCCGACCAAGGCACGACAAGGCCACAACTTTGCCCTAAGGTGGCAACATCATCGTCAAAATCCTAAAGGAGCTTAATTATGGCAAACACAAATCCCCAACAGCGCGTCGTGATTGGCGCTTTTATATTGATCATCGGCCTGCTGGCGTTAATTGATAAGTTGAACATTTTTGAGTCCCTGCATTTCTTTCAGTTCTGGCCCACGGTATTTATTGCCGTTGGTGTTCTGAAAATACTGCATTCAAAAGGGCGCCCCAGCATTGTTATCGGCGGCGGTTTGATTTTTGTTGGCGTGGTACTGACGCTGAAACACCTGGGTCTTTGGAATATCAATTTATGGGATTGGTGGCCGGCACTATTGATCGCAGTGGGCACCTACATCATGGTTAAAGACAAAGGGCGGGATGCGGCTGGCTCATTGGCCATTGGATCGGGTGAGCAAGGATCATCAGATAGTGCATGCCTCGATATCAGTGTGGTCATGGGCGGCAATAAAACAGTAAGCAATGCGCAAGATTTTAAAGGTGGCGATATCACGGCAGTGATGGGTGGTGTTGAGCTGGATTTGCGCGGTGCGTCAATGCAGGCGGATGCGGTGCTTAACCTATGGGCTACCTGGGGCGGCATTGTGATTAAAGTGCCTGAAGATTGGAGTATTGTTAATCGTGGTACTGCATTAATGGGCGCGATTGAGGATAAAACCATTTCCCCCGCTGGTGGTAGCAAACGCTTGATAATTACCGGCACGGCGATTATGGGCGGCGTTGAAATTAAAAATTAGTAGTGCTGCATATGCATCCCATATTATCCCGCCCGCACCGACTGCTCTGGTATGTTCTTGCCTGGATTATTGCGGGTATTTTACTGGCCTGGGCACTAGTTGCCGTACATTCAGTCGTCTGGCATAGCGCTTTATTTTTTGCGCTGCCGACTGTGCTCTTGTACGGCTTTATTCTCACCTCATCTTATTACGTGTGCCTTTCATTACCTATTCGCCAACGTACTGCAGTAAGGGTTGTCGCAGTGTTTGGTAGTGCTTCATTGCTGATATCAGTGTTGTGGGTGATGTTGTGTATATTTTGGAGCAACATTATTGGTGATGCGACCGGGCACCCAGGCAATGTGCTATTAGATCGCCACTTAACGATTCTATTGTTTGTTGCTGCTGTATTGGCGTATTTGGTATCGCTGCTAGCACACGATGTTTTTATCGCCTTCGAAAATATTCGCAGCGCTGAGCGCCAACAGATTGCCAGCCAATTGCAGGCGCGCGACGCAGAGTTACAAATGCTGCGCAGCCAAATTAATCCCCATTTTTTATTTAATAGTCTCAATTCGATTAGCGCGCTTACGTCTATTAATGCCGCCGCTGCGCGCGACATGGCGATTGAGTTAGGCAGTTTTTATCGAAAAACGCTGGCGCTATCTGAGCAAACACAGATTTCTCTGGGTGAAGAGGTGGAATTGTGCCAATACTTTTTGGCGATCGAAAAAATTCGCTTTGGTGAAAAGTTACAGGTCAGCTGGGCGATTGATCCGGCAACCTTAACAGCGCAAGTGCCTGCCATGTTTATGCAACCCTTGATTGAGAATGCGATCAAACATGGCATCTGTAATCTCAGCGACGGCGGCGTTGTCCAGATTAAAAGTGTTGTAGAAAACGGTTGGTTGCATATTGCGATTAGTAATCCCGTTGAGCCGGAATCACCCAGCGCGATTGGCACCGCAACCGGGCTCAAAAATTTTAAGGCGCGTATACACAACCTCTATCCGGAAAAATCGCGCATTAGCTGGTACAAGGCGCACAATAATTTCTATCTGGACATGATAATTCCTTTTGAGCCTGCCGTGGCTGGGAGCCGCAATGAATAAAATTCTACAGTTATTAATTGTGGATGATGAACCACTCGCGCGCGCTTTGACGCGCGAATATTTAGCCAAACACACCGACATTAACATCATCGGTGAAGCTGCAAACGGTTTGGCGGCAGTTGAAGCGATTAATAAACTAGCCCCAGATTTAATTTTGCTGGACATCTTTATGCCCAAACTCAACGGGCTGGAAGTGTTGGAGTTAACGGGGCGCAGTAGCGGTGTGATTTTCACTACTGCCTATGATCAATACGCACTGAAAGCCTTTGATCTGCATGCAGTGGATTATTTGCTAAAACCTTTTTCGCAAGCGCGCTTTGACGATGCGATTGCACGTGCACGCAAACTGCTGGATGTGCCGCCAGTCAATATTCCGGAATTGATAGCAGATACCAAACTGGAGCGCATTGTGGTGCGTGATCGCGGACAAATTCATATTGTCCCACTCTCTGAAGTAGATTACGTGGAAGCGCAAGATGATTACATCAGTATTCATTGGAATGGAAAAGCGATTTTAAAAACCCAGAGTCTTTCATCATTGGAAGCGCAGCTGGATGAACAGGAATTTGTGCGTATTCATCGCTCTGTTATTGTCAAACTCAGTGCGGTGAAATATTTGGAGCGAATCAGTAAAGATGCGCAAGTGGCGGTGTTGCATAGCGGTGTGAAATTACCGGTTAGTCGCGCTGGTTACGAGCGACTAAAAGTGTTTGTGTCTCAGCTTTAACGTTTATTTTTGATCAGGTCGCGAATTAAAAATCGCGCTGGATTTAGTGCGTTGGCGAGTTCGTGTGGCAGCGGCAAGACTTCCTGATTAATGTATGCTGCCAATAATTCTGCACAAACGGGTGTGTAAGCCAGGCCGCGTGAACCATGGCCGATGTTAATAAACAGGCCCTGGTGATAACTGCCTGTTTTAAGAATGGCGGCACGTGCATTTTTGCGTAGCAGGGCAAAGTCTTCCAGCATGGCTTGTTCATTGGGTACAGCACCCACCAGCGGTAGATAATCGGGCAGGGTGCAGCGGAAGGCAACGCGCCCATGCAAATTTTCTACATCAAGATTTTTCCACTCACTACATAACTCCAGCAAGGTCGCGCCCAGGTTTTCCAAATTAGTGCGATGGTCTTCCGCGCGCAGCTCGCGAGAATCATCTTTCAAATTAAATGTCGCGCCTGTGCAATGCAGATTATTTACGGCGGGGCCGATATAACCTTCACTACACACGACTGTTTTTAACGCGCTGCTTGTTGCCGTTTGTGGAAGGTAACTAATCTGCCCGCGAATGGATTTAATCGGCAGGTGTTGCGTAAGTGAAAATGATTTTGCGTCGGCAGCATTAGCAATAATCACCACAGGCGCGCGCAATTCAGGGTTCTCGTTTATTTGCCAATTGTCACCCATTTTTTTCAATGTCAGTGCCGCGCAATCGGTGATGACACGAATCGCCGGATGATCAGTTAAGCTCTCACAGAGTTTGCGCGGATTGATCCAGCCGGCTTTAGGAAAGTACAAGGCGCTGTGGCTAAGCGTAACGCCTGCAATGTTTGTCGCTTCTGCTGCATCCACAAAGGTAACTAATTCATCGGCTGCTGAAAATTTTTCACGCAGCTGTTCATGCAATTGTTGTTCGGATTCGCAATGTGAAAGTTGCAACACACCACATTGTTTGCCGATCGCGTTCCAGCGCGAACGATAAAATTGTTGTGCAAATTGCAGTGCCTGCAAATTAAATTCTGCTTGCGCCTCGTTTTTTGGCGATAGCTTTGCGTAGAGCACACCCTGTGGATTGCCGGATGCCTCTTGCGCAATTTCTGCGTGGCGTTCCACTAAGGTAATCTTCCAGCCTCGCTCCGCCAATGCACGTGCACTGGTACAACCCGCCAAACCACCACCAATAATGAATGCCTGTTTTTCTGCTGGAATAGTGGCAGCTGCATCGATAGTCCAAGGTACGGGATGGAGCGAATAACTACGCGGTTGCAGTGAATCCTGAT
>CAIOHY010000128.1 GCA_903858205.1 uncultured Cellvibrio sp. | reverse complement strand
GTCTATCACCGGGTCTTGTTTCAGTTGGTCTGCTTCGGCTTTATCGCAGGCAACAATTCTGCGTAAATCGTAAAAACAATGCAGCGCCCCGGCGCTCAGTAATGCCGGTTCGGTTTGCCATAACTTTTTTAGAATCGGTAAGACTACGGTTTCTGCAGCTATCGGACCAAATCGGTTACTCGCAACTGCACTTGCATTTTTCTGCTCATGGTGTGAACTGACATTGGCAACCAGTTGCTGCAATATTGCAGGCTGTTGGGGCAAAGCACGTACATCAGGGTAGATGCTATTAAAAAATCCTTTTCCAAAGTTAAATGCACCACCTATATCCACTTTATAACCGTGCCATACCTTTAATTTGTGCTCACCAAATATTTCAACCAAATGTTGATAATGCGGTGCCGTCAGATACAACACGTGCATGCCCAATTCTTGCTTACCAAAGGGCGTATCAACTTTTCCATATAGACCGCCCACTGCGTTACCTTTTTCAAGGATGGTGACATCAATCCCCCTGCATCGCAGTGCTGCTGCTGCGATTAATCCTCCGATAGATGCACCGACAATAACCACTTGTTTATTCAAGATAGCCCGCCCTCCACTGTCATCCAACTAAGATGAGGGCAATAAGGTACGCGCTGCAGATGCACATTCCCAGCACCAAATACTTCAAACAACGCCTGGGTCTCCCCCGGCCACATGGCTTGATTTAATTCCTCAAACAACAAAATGCTTCCACGTTGCAAGCATGGTTTAATTCGTTCCAAAATCGCCTTGGTCGGCGCGTACAAACCCAAACCAAAATTCGCCAATGCAATAATGGTTTCTGGATGCTCATCCAAATATTTTTCAACCGATCCAGGCAAAGTACCCACTTCAATATGCACCTTGGCTACATGCCCAAGCGGACGATTCAGGTCACACAAGGCAACACCACGGGTCAATTCCTCCGCGCCACCTGAAAATTCCATTGCTCCTTTTTGCTTTAAAGGAAAACTAATACCAGCCATAGACATGTCTTGCGCATTGATGTCAGAGAAACCTGCAAAGGAATCGAAGCCAATAATTTTTCGCAAATGATTATAGGGTTCGTATATCGCACTTAATTGATGCCAGGTAAAAAGAGACGCGCCGCGATAAATACCAAAGTCCAGTATTGATCCATGTACTGGTATTATCTGTTTAAAGATCTCATTTCTTGCCAAAAAATAACTAATGGCCTGACGGGGAACGAAACGGGAAAATGCATACATTTTTTCATTGTAAGTTGATGAGGACTGTAAAAAATACTCTTCAATCTTCGCAAAATACTCATGCTCTGACTGCACATAATTGTTTTTATCAGATTGATTCATTCGACTTCCACCCAAGTTAACAAAGTAACGCTGAAATGACCTGAACGATTCGCTGCTGTTCGGATTCGGTTAATTGCGGATAACTAGGCAAATTAATCGCCCGCTGCGCTATATCATAAGCCTGTTGGTTTTCAGGTTTAGTCGTAAACATGGGCAAACTACTTAGCGGCCAAAAAAATACCCGCGCATCAATATTCTCCTTTTGAAAAGCACTGATTAATTGCTCTTGTTTAATCCCACTTTTTTTAGAAAATACTACCGTGGGCATCCAGTATGAATTTAATCGGCCATTGGGTTCAGGATTTAACATTAACTCTGTGTAGTTCGACAACAGCATTTTATAGCGCGAAAACACTTTTCTTTTTGCACCCACCAGTTCATCGATTCTTTCCAACTGAGCACACCCGAGTGCCGCTTGAATGTTGGACATCTTAAATTTATATCCAATCTCATCTGGCCAGAATTGTTTAGTTTGATGGCGGCTGCGACCGTGATTGCTCAGCGTCAATACGCGCTCATATAAATTTGAATCATTGGTGACGAACATGCCACCCTCGCCCGTCGTCATAGTTTTAGTGCCATGAAACGAAAAAGTTCCGAATGCACCTATGCTGCCGGCCTTCTGCCCATGATATTCAGAACCAAGAGCTTCAGCTGCATCTTCTATTAATAACAACTGGTATTTTGCTGCGAGCGAGCGCAATGCAGTCATCTCACATAAATTGCCATACAGATGAGTTGCAATAATGGCTTTGGTACGTTGAGTAATTGCTTGCTCAACTTTTAGTGGGTCTAAACACCAACTGTCCGGCAAAATATCGACAAACACCGGATTTGCACCCAGATGCACAACCGGCGCAACGGTTGCGATCCAATTAGTATCGGCCAATATCACTTCATCACCAGCGCCAATTCCTGCAGCGGCGAGACCAAGCTGCATAGCACCTGTGCAGCTGGATGTGGCGAGCGCGTGTTTAACACCTAAATAATTCGCAAATTGCTGCTCAAAGCGATTGATGTAGTCATAGCATTTTGCGCCCCAACCATTTTTTACCGCATCCAAAACATATTCATGTTCCAGTTCAGTAATGGATGGCTGGGTATACACAATTCGGTTGCTCATCGAATATCAAGCTCCGGAATCGCCGTAACAAATTTACAATGCGGCGGCACGACTGATTTAAGTTGAGCGGTAACTTCATCTCTGAGATTCCACGGCAATATCACCACATAATCGGGATTAGATTGCGCAAGCTGATCTGGCGGTAAGATGGGGATATGACTGCCGGGTAAAAATTTCCCCTGTTTGGATAATGCCGCATCAAACACGACGGGGATAAGTTCACTATCTATTTGCAGATAATTTAAGAAGGTGTTGCCTTTGGCAGCGGCACCATAGGCGACAACGATTTTGTTTTCGTGTTTTGCTTGCTGTAAAAATTCAAGAAAGTTTTTTGCAACAGTTGCGATAACCTTTTGAAAAAAGCGATAGCCTTCCGCTGTTGCCATACCCGCTTCAGTTTCTTCAGCCAACACGCAATTCACACTGGGATCAACCGTTACTCCATTAGATAAAGCAACCCACACCCTGAGACTGCCGCCATGGGTTGGTAGCTTTTCTACCTTATAAACTGTCATGCCCGCTGCCTGCATCATGGTGCGCACGCTGTGCAACGATAAATAGGAATAATGTTCGTGATAAATCGTATCGAACTGGCGCTGTTGAATGAGATTCAACAAGTGCGGAAATTCAATGCTGCAAACACCTTCGGGCTTTAGCATTGCGGCTATACCAGCAACAAAATCATTAATGTCCGGAACATGCGCCAACACATTATTGGCCACAATTAAATCGGCTTTTCCGTAATCCTTCCTTAAGTGATTGGCGAGTGCGATACCAAAAAATTCTTCAACTATCTCTACACCTTTTTCGCGCGCGGCAGCTGCAGTGGCCGCAGTAGGTTCAACCCCCAAACAGGGAATACCGGCGCGCAAAAAATGCCGCAGCAAATAGCCATCGTTTGCCGCCAATTCAAGAACAAAACTGTGAGGCGATAAACATAATTGCTGGATTGCTTGATCAACAAATCGATGCGCATGTGCAACCCAAGTCGTCGACGTTGAAGAAAAATAGGCATAGTCGGCAGTAAATAATTCTTCAGCCCTACTGTAGTCCTCCGTTTGGGCCAACCAACAATTTCCACACACCCAGACTTTGAGTGGATAGGATTTTTCCTGTGCAGCATGTTCAAGTGAAGAAAGATAAGCATTCGATGCCGGCATCGAACCCAAATCGATAAAAGGGAGGGTGAGCGGCTGCTGGCAGTGTCTGCAATTCATAGGCGTTTTTCCTGCAACTGCGCTGAAAATAATGCAAACGATTTATCGCGCTCCGACAAATACTGGATGGGTAGCGGCCACT
>CAIOHY010000127.1 GCA_903858205.1 uncultured Cellvibrio sp. | reverse complement strand
TTTTGAAAAATCAGTTGCTTTATATAAGCATGCTATTGAATTGGAGCCAACCAATATTCAATATTTAAACAATATTATTGATTCGTATTATTTTTTGGGTGGTGGAAAAAATTTTTCACATGAATATATTAATAAGGTTAATGTTTATGCTGAGAAAAAAATTGCAGATGATCCGTCAGATATATCTGGTTATCTGTATCTTGCTTTAATGCATATAAATTTAGGTAGAGTTGATGAGTCTAAAGAGTTAGTCGAGAGAGCAAGTAAACTTGAGCATAACTATCTCTATTATTATGTTAGATTAAGAGTCGCTAGCGAAGAAAAAAACGATGACGATTTAGTTGAGTATTCGAGTAAGTTGCTGGATGCTGGCTATTCAAAAAGTTTTATTCTTGAAGATCCTTACTTTTCTGTATTGCGCCATAGTCGTTTTAATGATGTTTTTACAGATTAATTTTATTAATCACTAGGAGGTCGGTATGAATTATTTTAAAGTTTTCTTGTTTTCAAGCATGCTTTTGGTGTTGGGGGGGTGCGCGAGTAAAGATTGCAAGCCTGGTGCGGGTAAGGTTTTAAAAGGGACAGATACGGCGCTTGTTGGTTTGTATATAGATGACAAGGGTTATCCTCAGGCAATTGTTAAATCGGTCGTGGTTTATCCTGGGCAAAAAATTATTTTTGCCGGGCCGGATCAATTTGACATTCTTTTTAAAGACAATAAATCACCTATTGATGCTATGGAAATTAGGTCATCACGCGGTCTGGTGACCATTGAAGTTCCTATAGATATTTTTGAGCGTAAGCAGCGTGAATCTAAGTCAGCAGATGCAAAAGATGAGCTAAGGTTCAATTACGGTATTCGTGTTAAAGATAAGGTTACTGATCCTGAAGTTGTTGTGAGAAGACGCTAGATAAAGTCTGGGTCAGTGCGCTTGGTTGTGCTGACTCAGCAACAACACTTTCTAAAGAATAACTTCCCCCCCACCCGTGAATAAATCACAAATCCCCTCCGCATTTACACACAGACCTCCCCATCCAAACCCCGTAACTTAACCACCGTAGCAGGGCGTCTGCAAGGATAAGCGAGTGGGGCGATGAGTTCCGCAAGCCAAGGAAAGACTGCGCTCAGTGACGCGAGCTTGAGGTAGCAAGGATGCACAATAGGCATAATGCCTCCCCCAATTGCCTTAAGCCCCGCGTTGCCGCGTTACGCCATTAATGGCATGGCGCCCGGCTACTGTTAAAACGGCTTACTTTGTAACAAGGACTTCAACCCGCGTTTACGCATAGGTAAAAAGGAGTTACGCGAATGTTCAACCACTCACTCATTTTTCTCGCGCTAATGTCTTTTTCTGTAGCATCCACTGCTGCTGCAATCCCAATGGATGCGGATTTGGCAGCGGTCGATGCTACCCCCAACGCGGTTTTGCACAAGGAGGTTGTAGTTAGTCAAGGAGGGGATTCCAACAAGGATGTTGATGATCCTGCTGAAGTTGCGCCTGATTCGCCCGCACCCGAGGCGCCCGCCCTGCGTCATTGGTTTCCTGCGCAGGACGATGACTGTGGTTTGCAGCCTCTTGCAGTGCTGATGCTGATTATTGGCTTGGCTGTGTTTTTTCTCTCGCGTAATGCTTCCTCGACCAAGTAGTCAGTATCGCCCGACCTTTCCCCAATTTCCTAATCGCCCTGCCGCATTCCGGCGGGGCTTTTTTTTCGGAATTTTTACTCTGTGAATTTTTCACAAGTGCGGCGGTTTTTTTTCACGGTGATCCAATCCGCATCGCAGCACAATGGCGTTATCCAGTGACAGGGATAGAACTGCACCGGATGGACTAATCACTTTTTCTCAGGAAGGATCTCATTATGAAAACTGCAAATACTTTCTCGCTTCAACACGCCCTTGTTAAACCTCTCACCCGCGCTGTGCTCATCGCGATAGCGGCGACCGCTAGCGTCAGTTATGCCGACGACGATAGAAAAACTGAAACGGTAAAGCCTGATGCCGTGGTGCGCATCGATCCAACACTTGAGCGCCTTGCTGTGCAACAAGCATCCCTGCCGGTGATTATCGTTTTCGGCGAGCAGCCACAGCGCAAAATCGCTCGTGATTTAAATGCGCGATACGAAGCCGATATTGATGCCCTTGCTGCCCGTGTGCGCGGAATTTACGACAAATATCTGCCTAAGGAAACGATCGAAGGCCAAGACAAAGAAGCTGAACAAAGTAAATTGTTGAGCCAGTACGTAACCGATGCGGATAAAAAAGAAATTCGTGCGCTGAATGAAACGCGTGAAAAATTAGTGCGCGAATTGCGTCAGCAAATTGGTCGCCAATCCGGTGTGGCGGTTGCGGAAGTGCAAAAAGTCTATGTCGATCGCATCAAAAGCCTCGGTGCAAAAGTTCAGGAAAATTACGCGACTATCAATGCTATCAGCGCAGAAATTCCGGTCGCGGCATTAAAAGAAATCGCAGCGCTCAGTGGCGTTGCTGAAATTGTGTATAACAACCCCGGCAAGGCTGAGTTGAGTAATCAGGTGCAATCATTGGGTGCCGATACCTGGTGGGCATCGGGTTTTGATGGCGGTGTGTGGGATGTGGGCGTGCTCGACGAAGGTGTATTGGAAACTCACGCCGCACTTAAAAGTCACACCTTTTATGAAAACTTTGCCACTAACGGCAATCACGGCACGGGTGTAGCTTGTATGTACGCCAGCACCAATGCTACCCACAAAGGTCTCGCTTTTGGTTTGAATGCAATTCTGGTGGATAACGCGGGCGACGACGCCACCACTATGGCCGGTGCCGATTGGATGCTGCGTTCAGCGGGCGATGATCCGGAAGTCATCAACTATTCATGGGGCAACGGCGACGCCACCGTGAATGATTGGCATCCACTCTCGCGCTTTGTTGATGGTGTGGTATTTGATTACGCCACAACTTGGGCGAAATCCGCCGGCAACCAAGGTGCAGGCACCAATACCATGACGATTCCCGGCAACAACTATAACGGTGTGACTGTCGCCAACATGTACGACAACAACACCATCACTCGCACCGACGATGTGATCTGGGGCAGCAGCAGCCGTGGTCCAACCGTGGGTGGGCGCAAAAAACCAGACTTGGCCGCACCCGGTCACGAGACTATGACCTGCAACAATAGCGGCGGTTATTCCAATCTCGGTGGCACCAGCTCGGCGGCGCCTAAGGTCGGCGCAGCATCGCTACTGTTAATGGATGGCGGCAACTGGGATCCGCGCGCAATCAAAGCAGTGTTAATCAATACTGCGGATTCCTGGGAAGACAATAACACCGATACCTCTGCTGACGATGTTGCTAAAACGGGCAAAGAGTGGAACAAAACCTACGGTTGGGGCTATCTGGATTTGTGGCACGCCCACTTCCATCGCAACGATTATTTCTCTCACAGCGTAAAACCCAAAAACCAAACGGGCAGTTACAAACTCTACAAAGGCCAGATGTTTAATGGCGATAAAGCGACACTGGTGTGGGAGCGCGATGTGGATTACAACAACGCCGCAACACCAACTGCTTACCGCAACCTGTCGGATTTGGATTTAAAACTCTACGCTGAAACGACTAATGCGCAATTGGATTCCGACACCACCGTGAAAGACAATGTGCATCAAGTCGCGGCAAGTGCAAGCCAGAGTGCGGTGGTAAAAGTGTACGCTTACAGCTCATCGTTTGATGGTGCAGGCAGCGAGCCTTTCACCTTGGCGACGGAAGAAAATTTTGCGCTCGCCAGCGGCCCAGCCTTCACCAATACGATTACTGCACCGGCGAGTGTGATTCGCAATTTCAATTTCACTTACTCGGTTGCGGTGAAAAATACCGGTGATCTGGATGCGCACAATGTCAACGTAAAAATCAATTTGCCCGCAGGCTTTACGCTGGTATCCGGTGCGGTAACCCAAAACACCGGCACCATCGCGGATGGCGCAACCAAAACGGTAAGCTGGACCGTGAAAGCGCCCAATGCAGTGACTACGGCCAGTATTGGTGTAACCACTACCAGCGTTTCCTACGGTGAAACCTTTACTGCATCGGCTGCTAAATCCATCAGCGTAAAAAATCTGGTGCTGACCTTGCCGTAAGCATGAAGTAAGTTTTCAGTTGGATAATAAAATCGCCCGCACTAACCTGGTCTAGTGCGGGTGATTTTTTTTGTGATAAGCAATTATTCTTTCGCAGCTATTTCCGATTAATGCTATACATAGATTGGTGGCAGATGACGGAGGTTCAGCGTGCGGAAAAACTATCTTTTTATCGACTACGAAAATGTCCAGCCCGAAGCCATCGCCGGTTTGGAAAAAGGCAATTTTTATATCCTCCTATTTCTCGGCGCCAGCCAATCCAAACTCAACACCCAACTCGTTCGCTCGCTACAGCCTTTGGGCACCCGCGTTGAATATGTCATTCTCTCTGGCAACGGCAAAAATGCGCTGGATTTTCACATCGCCTATTACATAGGTGAACGCGCGGCCATAGAGCCAGACGCTTACTTTCATATCGTCTCCAAAGACGCCGGTTTTGACCCGTTAATCCAACACCTGAAAGATCGCAACATACTCGCCTCCCGCTCCAGCACCATTAGCGAAATTTCCATCCTGCAAAAATCCAGTTTAAAAACCTTGCCCGAACGCACCAGTGTTGTAAAAGCCCGCCTTGCGCAAATGGAAGGCAAACCCAGCACCGTAAAAACCCTCTCCAGCACCATTAATGCACTTTTTCAAAAAACATTAAGTGAAGATGAAGTGGAAATGGTCGTGAAAGATTTGTGCGGCAAGGGGGTGATCGCGATTATTAATAAAACGCGGGTGACTTATTTGCACAAATAGCAGGGTGGATAAATGAGCGTTAACTTCTCATCGCCGCACCGGGGACGAATTAGTTTTTAACAAGATTCCAGTTGGGTTCTTTTAATCCCTGCATGCAGGCTTTCACGTCGTGATCGATCACATTGTTAGGCTTGATGCACTCTTTAATACTGCGTTTTATTTTTATTTCTGAAATTTCTTTCGGATTTTTCAGTAGTGCTTCTTTGTTAGTCGCAGTTCTGCAAGCGGTATCGCGGGTGGATTGGTTTTCAAACGTAGGATTATTGTTGCTGATACCTATCCAGCGATTGCAGGTCGCAATCAACGCTTGCAGCTCCGCATTCTGGATATCACTTCTTAAAATTGAAAGCACCCCTGGTGCGCTACTGATTCTTCCTTTGATCGTCAGTTATCGGGGATATTTGATGTGCCGGATGCAAACACCTGCTGGATTGTGGCGATTGTCGTGTCTTGCGTCAATTAATAGCCTGGCCGGGTCAATCTGTAGCCAATAAAAAAGCCAGCAAGGAATGACCCAAGCTGGCTTTTCAAATATGGTAGCTAGAGGCGGACTTGAACCGCCGACCCCAGCATTATGAGACATGTGTCCGAGGGATACAGTTTCGAGCTATACAGATCTGCCTCTGTATTTTGTATGAAAAGCCTTTCTCACATCGCAGTAATATGTGAATCGGTTATAAGATTACCTGTCATCAAATAAATGTCAACTCAAAACGTATATGTACCACTAAAAGGGGTATTTATTCGATTGATTGTGATCTCCATTCTATCCGTGCTTGTCTGTACATAGTTCCTGGTTGTTTGAACATTTGTATGCCCCAAAATTGATTGAACCGCGAAAATATCAGGAGTGCTATCGTCAGATGGGTTGCACAACTCCGTTGCAAAAGTATGCCTAAATCTGTGCGCCCCAACTGATTTCCCTGACCTTTCCCCCAAAACCTAAACCATGACGACGATGAGATTTCCAATTATCCTAATCCAAAGGAGATCTCATTATGAAAAAGCGTTACACCGAAGAACAAA
>CAIOHY010000126.1 GCA_903858205.1 uncultured Cellvibrio sp. | reverse complement strand
CTTCAGTGATCGCGACGGCAGCAAATTTTATGACATCACCAAAATGTCTGAAGAGCGCCGCACCGGTTACGTATGGGGCGGTGATTACGGATCTAACATCATCACCTTTGGTAAAAAAGTGGGCTACCTCTAAGTTAAATCACTTAAAACCCTTTGCAGACATGCTAAGGGTTTTTTCTCACTAGCGGATAAAAATAATGAACAAAAATTCATGCTCTAAAAAATCGGGCGCTGTTTCTCCGCGCCGGTCTTTATTGTCTTTCGGGATTGGTTTGTCTGTTGCGATTGGCAGCACCATTGCAACACAAGCCAACGCCGCTTGCACTTATAACGTAACCAACAATTGGGGTTCTGGTTTTACCGCAGAAATTACCGTCAGCAACGATACTGCTGCCACAGTGAATAATTGGGCTGTCTCGTGGCAGGAATCGGGCGCAACAGTGACTAATGCCTGGAACGTGAATTTCAGTGGTGCTAATCCCTACAACGCAACATCGCTGAGTTGGAATGGCACGCTTGCGCCCAAGGCATCAGCGAGTTTTGGTTTTCAGGCAACCGGTAAAGCCGGAGCGCCCAAAGTAAATGGATCTTTGTGCGCCGCAGCCACCAGTTCATCGCCCGCCACTAGCAGTGCGATAAAAAGTTCATTGAGTAGCGCTCCGGTCTCCAGCAAATCCTCATCGAAGACTTCAATTGCTGCGTCATCAAGCAAAGTGTCATCCTCAGTGGCATTGTCTTCTTTAAGTAAAAGTTCACTGAGTGCAATCTCATCCAGTGTGGTGTCCTCAAGTGCGAAATCATCCAGCAGTAGTTCGTTGATGAGCATCACTATTGAAGAGGGGCAAACCGGTTATTGCAACACGCAAACTGTGCCAGTGGAAACAGAATATTCCGGTTTTACCGGCACCGGTTATGCCAATCCGGATGCGGGTGTAGGCAAAGGCTTTGAATGGAAAATCAATGCGCAAAATGCTGGTGCAGCAACTCTGGTTATTCGCTATGCCAATGGCGGCACCAATGCGCGCAATGGCAATGTGATTGTGAATGAAGGTGCCGATGGTAATTATGCGGTGGCTATGCCTGCAACCAGCGCTTGGGCGAATTGGCAGACAGTTGAGACCACCATTCAATTGCAGCGCGGCAGCAATCGTGTGCAATTACTCGCAACGGGCACTGATGGCCTTGGCAATATCGACTCGCTAAAAATTATCGGCTCAGGTGTGAGCGGGCTTGCTTGTGCGGAAACGCCACCGGCACCCACGGGGCCAACACTCGCATTCCCCGGTGCGCAAGGTTTTGGACGCTTGGCAACTGGCGGTCGCGATGGTGAAGTCGTGCACGTGACTAACCTGAATGATTCCGGCGCAGGTTCGCTGCGCGACGCGATTAGTAAACCAAATCGCATTATCGTGTTTGATGTGGGTGGCGTTATAAAAATTGATTCGCGTTTGGTATTTAAAAATAACCAGACCATTGCGGGCCAAACTGCGCCGGGTAAAGGTATTACGATTTATGGCAACGGTGTTTCATTTTCTGGTGCATCTAACACGATTGTGCGTTACGTGCGTTTCCGTATGGGAAAAATTGGCGATAGCGGTAAAGACAATGTGGGCATCGCCAATGGCCACGATATTATTTTTGATAACTGCTCATTAAGTTGGGGGCGCGATGGCACTTTCGATTTGAATCAGTCCAGCGGCGCAGAGTTGTACAACATCACCTTGCAAGATTCGATTGTCGCCCAAGGTTTGCAAACTCACTCGACCGGTGGATTGATTAACACCACGGGTACCTCGATTATTCGCTCGCTGTATATCGATAACAATTCGCGCAATCCCAAAGCGCGCGGCACGCTGCAGTTTGTTAACAACGTGATTTATAACTGGGTTACTTCCGGCTATATCCTTGGTGATACATCCGGTCGCTCTGACGGCGCCATGATTGGAAATTATTTTATCGCAGGCCCAGAAACAAATGGCGGCACTCTGGATAGCCCTTCCGCAGCATATAACCTCTACGCGCTCGATAACTGGTACGACAGCAATAAAGACGGCGCGCTCAATGGCAGATTGCTAGGTAAGGGCGATTTCGGTTCAGTAACCTGGCACACCACGCCATCAGCCAACTATCCCGCTGTACCTGCGATGAGTGCATCGTCGGCGCTGCAATTTGTCATCAATAATGTGGGTACGTCTCATCAGCGCGACGAAGCGGATAATTATGTGCTGAACGAATTGAAATCCTGGGGCAAGAAAGGAAAAACCATTAGCGATGAAGCCAGTCTGGCGCTTCCCGGCATTGTGGGAAATATTGCTGGCGGCACAGCGCTAAAAGATTCCGACCGCGATGGCATGCCCGATACCTGGGAAACCCAAAATGGTTTTAATCCCTCCAGTGCCAGTGATGCCATGCAAGATAAGGATGGCGACGGTTGGGTAAACCTTGAGGAATACATCAACAGTTTGGTGCCTTAATCAGCCACCGCATCAAAAAATAGTCTCGGGAATTCTAATTGTGAACATCAAAAAAATAGTTCCAAACATGATCGCGTTGGCTGTATCGCTTGCTAGCGGTCAATCGGTTTTTGCGCAAAGCCCACAAATAAAAGTGGATTTTGATATGACAGGTCGCTCAGCAACGGAAGTCAACGAGCCGGGTTATTCTGCTTGGGCAATTCCCAGTGCGACCTCCGCCAGTGCGACTTTTTCTGGCGTAAAAGTGACGCTCAGTAAGCAAGGCGCCAACGGCACAACATTGCGAGCCGATTGGTACAAAGCAGGTGTGCAAGCCCCTTACTACGCCCGTCTTGTCAATGACGGTGTGAAAGTTGATGGCGGTGAAGCGGGTGCAGCGATTTTAATGCGTTTGGAAAATTTGCCCGCAGGACAGCATTCGCTATTGGTGTATTCCAATACATTTGCCAGCGCCGCTTCTTTTGCGCCGCTGGATATTTCTGTGAATGGAAAAGGGGTGGTGGACAATTTAAAAGTTTCCAACCGCGTTGAGGCCAATGCAAAAGCGGCAAGTGCTTATCTCACGTTTACGGCAACTAACGGTACCGCTGATATTTTATTCAAGGCAGATACCAGCACCGGGGCAGCTGATAAAAATGTCGTGATCAATGCATTTGAATTAAATACCCCGAATGTGGTTGATCAGGCCACGGCACCGCAACCTGCCTCGGGTGATTTTCATGTGGATGCCGACAGTGGCAGTGCAATCTTGCGTTGGGCTGCTGCCGCAAGCGCAAGCAAGCATCACATTTATTTGGGCACCAATGAAAAAGACGTACTCAATGCAACAACCAGTTCTTCAATTTACAAAGGTGCCAGCACCGCAACGTCTTACTCAGTCGCAAAGCCTTATTCGGGTCAAACCTATTACTGGCGGATCGACCAAGAAAAAGCGAACGGCATTATCACCAAAGGTAATCTCTGGTCCTTTCGCGCGCGTCAGCTCGCGTTTCCAGGTGCGGAAGGTTATGGCCGTTTTGCAATTGGCGGGCGCGGTGGAAAAGTTGTTAAGGTTACCAACTTGAATGATTCCGGTGCGGGGAGTTTGCGTGAAGCAATCGAGAATGATAGTGGGCCACGCACGATTGTGTTTGATGTCAGCGGGATTATTACGCTCAACAGCCGGTTAAGTTTAGCCAGCCAATACGTGACCATCGCCGGACAAACTGCACCCGGGAAAGGTATTTTGGTGCGCGGTGCGCCTTTTGGTTTGAGTGGCGCACGTGATGTGATTGCACAGCATTATCGTGTGCGCGTTGGTGGTGGTGACACGGCCGACGGTATAGGAATGGCAGGCAGTGATCATACGATCATCGATCACGTTTCAGCAGGCTGGTCGATTGATGAAATTTTTTCATCGCGCAATGCAAAAAATATTACTTTGCAGCGCACTATGTTGTCTGAGGCGCTTAACGTCGCGGGCCACAAAAATTATCCAGCGGGAACCGCCCACGGTTATGCGGCAAGCATTGGTGGCGATAAGGGTAGCTTCCATCACAATTTGCTGGCGCACAATGAAGGTCGAAACTGGTCACTCGCAGGTGGATTGGATGGCAATGCTAATTTTGCCGGTAAACTCGATATTTTTAATAACGTCGTTTACAACTGGGGTGGCAGAACCACCGACGGTGGCGCCAATCAGGTTAATTTTGTAAACAACTATTACAAACCGGGTGCGGCAACACGCGTATTTCACGCATTAAAACCCGACTATGAAGATAACTTCGGCGGCATGCAGCAGTATTATTACGCTGGAAATGTGATGCCTGGTCAGTTTGACGAATCCAATTCCACCAAAGGCCGGAGCATGACCGGGCAACCTTTTACGGGCTACCCCGCGTGGGTCGATAAACCCTTTTTTCCTTCCTATGCAACTGTTCATTCTGCAAAGGCGGCCTACAAAACTGTGTTGTCTGACGTAGGCGCAAATCAACCGGTGTTTGATACACATGATATTCGTATTGTGAATGAAACACTCAACGGCACTTACACCTACAAAGGCAGCAAGTCCGGTAAGCCAGGTTTGATTGATCATGAGAATGATGCTGGCGGATATGAAAGTTATCCCACAACTTATCGCGCAAATGGCTGGGATAGCGACAATGACGGCTTGCCAAATTGGTGGGAGATTTGGTTCGACTTGAACCCAAGCTCGGCCGCCGGTGATTTTAGCGATGCAAACAATGATAGCGATCGCGATGGTTACACCCAGTTAGAAACCTATTTGCAATGGAAAGCGAATATGCATTTCAACATCAATGCAGGTCAAACTGTCAGTATTAATTTGCGCGATGCCTTCCGTGGTTACACCGCAAGCCCCGCTTACAAAGTGAATAGCGTTGTTAATGGCAGTGTGAGTATCAGTGGCAGCACCGCAGTGTTTGCGCCGACATCCTGCGGTCTAGCCTCCTTCGTGTTGCAAGTTACTGACAGTGAAGGCGATAGCATGATGCGTAAAGTTGGCGTATTTACCGAATCCGCCAATCCCGGTAAATGCGTTAACAATGGCAGCACCAGTTCAACGCCAGTGACTAGCTCATCCATCGCAAGCAGTTCATCAAAACCCGCAAGTTCTGCGGTGAGTTCAGCGCGCGCTTCTTCAATTGCACCTGTGAGCACTTCATCAAAAAGCTCAGTGCCTGCATCCAGTGTTGCCAGCTCGAAATCCAGCCTTGCATCGGTTAGCTCCAGTAAAGCTGCTTCATCAACTGCCAGCAGTCTTGCGCTCGCATCCAATTGTTCATTTGTTGTAACCAATGATTGGGGAAGTGGATTCACCGGTGTGATTCGCATTAAAAATACTGGCACGACGGCAATCAACGGCTGGAGTATTAGCTGGACCCACAAAGACTCAGCGCGTATTACCAGCGCATGGAATGTCACTTTTTCAGGTAGCAATCCTTACAGCGCAAGTAATTTGGATTGGAATAAAGTGATAGCTCCCGGCCAAGCAGTAGAGTTTGGATTTCAGGGAACCAAACCGGCAGGTGCAGCGGTTGCTCCAACAATTTCTGGTGCCGTCTGCAATTAATCTTCTCAATAATTACATCATTTTTTGCGTGTGATTTATTTCAGGTTGTGCGTGAAAAACAAATTTCCTTACGGGAGTTAAAAATGAAAAAGCAAATTTCATGCGGCGCGCTGAACGTGCTTGCCGCAGCAACATTGACGCTGGCAAGTGGTGGCTTATGGGCTGCGTGCAGTTACACGGTGACTAATAATTGGGGCTCCGGGTTCACCGGCGAAATTACGGTCACTAACGATACTGCCGCAGCAGTCAGTAACTGGTCGGTCTCCTGGCAGGAAACCGGCGTGACTGTGACCAATGCCTGGAACGCGACGCTTAGTGGTGCCAATCCCTACACTGCAAGCTCACTCAATTGGAATGGTGCACTGGCACCCAAGGCCTCGGCCAGTTTTGGATTTCAAGCGACAGGCAAAGCGGGAACGCCTAAAGTCAACGGTGTTCTTTGTGGTGCGGCTGCATCATCGAATGCGAGTGTTGCGGCAAGCTCCAAACAATCGAGCCTGATTGCGAGCAGCGCTTCCTCAAAAAGCGCCGTCATCAGTTCGAGCAGCAGTAAATCATCGCTGGCTGCCTCGTCCACTCAAGCGCAATCATCATCGGTCGCGAATGAAAGCGTGTGGCGATTTGAAGAAAACGAATTGGGTGCATGCAATACGGCGGATGTAAAAACCAATCAAACGGGTTATACGGGCACTGGTTATATCGATACTGTCGACACGCTAGATGCAAGCATGGCCTGGAGCATTAGCGCGGCGAGTGCAAAAACCTACGCCATTGAATTTCGCTTTGCGAATGGGGCCAGTGCACGCACCGCAAAAGTGTTAGTCAACAACTCGCAGATTCAGTTGCAAGAGTTTCCTGCAACTGGCGGTTGGAATCAGTGGCAAACGCTGAGCTTAAATGTGCCATTCAAAGCAGGCACCAACAGCGTACAGATTGTTGCTAATGCGGCGAGTGGTTTAGCTAATGTGGATTACATCGCTGTAGCCGGAAATGGCATTACACCCGCTGCATGCCCAAGTGTTTCCAGTGCCGCCAGTTCATCAGCTCCCGCTGCAAGCTCATCCAGCCGCTCAAGCGCTGCCCCTTTGGTTAATCAAGCATCGCCGATAGGATTTGCGAGTTTAAATGGCGGGACAACGGGTGGAAAAAATGGACAAACCGTCAGTGTTAGTAACTATGCCGATTTAAAGCGCTATGCAGAAAGTGCGCAGGCTTACACCATCATGATTAATGGAACTATCAGTAATGGATCGGCGGGCGGACAGATTCGTGTTGCATCGAATAAATCACTTGTCGGTGTTGGCAGCTCGGCGTTTTTAAGCGGTGTTGGTATCGATATTAGCGGCAGCTCTAGCAATGTGATTGTGCGCAATCTGAAAATGACCCTCGTCGGCACCAGTTCACCCAGCAGTGTGAATGGCGGCGATGTGATCAGCATTTATGGCAACGCGCCCAATATTTGGATCGACCATTGCGAGCTGTACTCGGAGAATCCGGATGTGCAAACCAATATCGATAAATACGATGGTCTTATCGATATTAAAGGGCAAACGAGCTTTATCACCCTTTCATACAATTATTTGCATGATCACCATAAGGGAGGGTTAGTTGGCGCGGCTGATAATGATTTGTTTACGGATCGCAAAGTGACTATGCATCACAACTATTACAAAAACGTCAAATTGCGTGTGCCTATGTATCGCGGCGCAACAGGACATTTTTTCAATAATTATATTGTCGGTGCAAAAGATGCGACAGAAATCCGCGCGAATACCTGTGTGCGTGTAGAGCGTAACTATTACGAAGCATTACATTATTCTATCTACACCACATCGGATTCTCCCGGCAAAACCGAGCGCATCGGCAATATTGAAGTCAGCCGTACCTCGCGCGCCTATCCCGCCAATTGCACTGCGGATATTTCTTACAATTACTCATCTGTGCTGATCAATAATGCCGCCGATGTGAAAACTAAAGTTCCGCAAACGGCGGGTGTAGGAAAAATTTAACTGCGATTCCAGGCGTTCAGTCGCTTGCGCGTAATAACCTAAACTAGAGAGGTTTTTGCTATGAAACTGAAAGTGATGTTAGTCGATTCAGGTTGGTTGAAATAGCGCTGAAACAGCAGGCAAAAAAAGACCCGCTGGGCGGGTCAGAGGTCTCAGAGAGACAACACGCAAGAGAATTCAGAAAAAAGGTTTACGCCGATTTTTGCTCCTGGGATTGCGCCATCACGACAGGCAAAAACCAGGTTTCAGCAATTTTGAAATGTAGGTTGCCGATTTCTAACTGCAACTCATCAATGTATTCGTGTAGGCCGGACTTTAGTAATTCATCCAGATTCGCTTCATCCAATTTGTGTTGGATGCTAACAATGGCGGCCAATACTTTTTCGCTATTTGGCAATGCCCACAAGCACTGTTCCAGTTGTTTTAAACAGTGCGCAACAGCGCGCGGAAAATCTTCATTTTGCAGCAAGAAAGTTACTACCGCATTGGCGTTTACGCGGTCACGAACATGTTGGCGATACATTTGGTAAGCACTAAGTGAGCGCAGCACACTCATCCACAAAATATTGTCGTAGGGCTCCAACACTTCTGTGCCGCCTGCCGATAAATGCGGCAACAAATTTACCAGGCCTGCATCCACAATCCGCGTGCTCATATCAGCGCGCTCAAGGTTGCGCCCGATACGCAATAGATCATAGGCATTGTTATGGCTCATGCAGCCAGCAAGCAAGCCGGAAAATTGCTGCACACTGCTAATAACGTGCAACAAAATAATGCTGCGGTCGCGGCGCGACGTTACTTTTTCAGCGCGGTCACGAATGTAATGGTACAAGTCATTAATTAATTCCCATGCTTCCATCGGCATGGTTTCACGGGTAATACGCGAGTTTTCGCGCGCAAAACTGAGTGAGTTAATTAAGGATGCCGGATTTTTTTTATCCGCCAGAATAAAATTGACAACGGTTTTTTCGTCGGCGAGTTGAGTATCGCGCTCGAAGTAGCTGCCGGTACCGCTGATATCAATTAGCGAACCCCAGCCTACCCGCACACCGGCGGGCAAATCTAATAACAGATTGGAGTTTACGTTCACTAAGCGCGCGATATTTTCGCTGCGCTCCATATAGCGACCCAACCAATAAATTCGTTCAGCTACGCGTGACAACATGATTTAGTCCTCCACCACAATCCAGGTATCTTTACTGCCGCCGCCTTGCGATGAATTCACCACATAGGAACCTTTGCGCATAGCAACGCGCGTTAAACCACCGGGCGTTACGCAGTGATCTTTACCTTGCAACACAAAAGGACGCAAATCAATGTGGCGTGGTTCAGCATTACCGTTGGTGAGAATCGGTGCAGTCGATAAGGAAATTAATGGCTGCGCCATATAATTGCGTGGATCCGCTTTAATACGCAGTGCAAATTCTTCCAATTCTTTTTTGCTGGCTTGCGGGCCAATAATCATTCCGTAGCCACCGGATTCATTCGCCGGTTTTACAACCAGCTTGTCGAGATTAGCGAGCACATAATCGCACTGCTTTTTATCGACGCACAAATAGCTTGGCACGTTTGGCAGAATGGGCTCTTCACCCAAATAATATTTGATCATCGCCGGCACAAAGGTATAGATCACTTTGTCATCTGCCACACCAGCACCGGGGGCGTTAGCGAGTGCAACATTGCCTTTTAGCCAAGCGCGCATTAAACCGCGCACGCCGAGCACTGAATCCGGGTTGAACATCTCCGGATCCAAAAATAAATCATCGATACGGCGATAAATAACATCGACACGCTTTAAGCCATCAATACTCCGCATATACACGCAGTCATCGCTATCCACTACCAAGTCACTGCCTTCCACCAACTCCACGCCCATTTGTTGCGCGAGATAGGAATGCTCAAAATAAGCAGAGTTATAAATACCGGGAGTGAGCACTACAATTTCCGGGCGATCCGCTTTGCGCGGCGATAATGAAGCGAGCGTATCGAATAACTGATTCGGGTAATCAGTAACTGGAACAATATTGTGATTTTCAAATAATTCAGGAAATACACGCTTGGTTACCTTACGGTTTTCCAGCATGTAAGAGACGCCGGAAGGTACGCACAGGTTATCTTCCAACACAAAAAAATCGCCTTTGTCGTCGCGAATTAAATCGCTGCCGCAAATATGCGACCAGACCCCATAGGCCGGTTTCATGCCGATACATTCTTTGCGAAAATTCACTGAATCTTCAAATAAGTAGGCGGGCACGACTTTGTCTTTGATAATTTTACGATCGTTGTAAATATCGTTAATAAATAAATTCAGTGCCGTTAACCGCTGGATTAAACCGCGCTCGGTTTTTTGCCATTCCTTTTGCGGAATAATGCGCGGGATGATATCGAACGGCCACTCGCGATCAATGTTGCCGGCATCGCTATAAACCGTGAACGAGATACCCATGGTTTTAATGGCTAATTCGGCCGAGAGTTTTCGATCTTGAAGTTCCTGGCCGGTTAAGGAGGCGAGGTATTGGGCGAGGTGTCGTGTTTCTGGGCGGGGCTGACCGGGCGCGCTGATCAATTCGTCGTAGAAGTGGCCAGAATGATAATTCTGCCAATCTATTTTCATTTCACTCATGGTGACTTCCTTCAGCATCGCGGCCTCACTTTGATTGCATTCTTAGCATTGTTATAGCGCCTGCTGAAAAGCCATCCCTGCCTTCCATTTCTCCCTTCCCGGAAGAATTTCAGCAAGCTACATCCAACTACCTGCAAATTTGTTGCCAACAGCCGCGATTCTTTTGTCGGCAACAAGCTTCACAGACGAACGACTTGCGTATTAGCTCCCTCAAGCGCTAGCGGGTAAGGTTGTGGCGATACAGACCGCCACATTGAGGGCGTTTCCCCTGATAAAAAGATAGTTATGACAATTTGGCAGGTCATTTACAAGGGCTTGATACGAAACCAACCTGCAATACTCTGCCGGAACTGCTTGGCGGGCAACACTTCGTGTGGAAAATCCTCACTCAAAAAGATCACCAATCTGCCACATTCTGGTGCAGCACGAACCAACTCAATCTCGCCAGCACCATCATAGAGCACAAGTTCGCCACCAGCCATTAAATCCCAATCAGAGTTCAAATATAAAACCGTGGACAACTTTCGCCCTGGGTTTCCTCTGAAAGCATCTCGGTGTTTTTGGTAAAACGCACCTGGGGCATAAACGGCGTAATGACTCTCGTAATCAAACAGGCCGAGAAACAACCTCTGGTTTATCCCCAACCTCAGTTTATCCATCCAGCATAAAAATTCTGTGACAGCGGAATCGCCCGCCTCCAACCATTGGATAGCATCGCCACGAATTTCCTGATTGCGCTGGTAATCGCCCTGCCGCCCCACCCCCGCCGGTGCCAGTGACGCCGCCTGCGTTTGCAAATTATCAATCAAACCTTGGATTAAAGATGCAGGCAAGGGTTGATCGAGCAGGATAAAACCCGGGCCCGCGAGAGCATCTGCTATTTGATCCAGTAAGCGTTCTGAGGGAAATGCGTTTGTTATGTCCATCATAAAAAAATCACAGGCTATCAACGAGCCGCCATTATAGGCTTGATCCACATCAATTCAGTGCAGCGCGCAAATTTTTACCATAGGCAGAATTACAACGAGGACGCTCGCCTATGTCAGTATTCACGCAACAGATTGAATGGGATAACCAGCTGATCAGCCGCTATGACCTGGCGGGGCCACGTTACACCTCCTACCCCACTGCCCCGCAATTTCAGGATTCATTCACTGAAACCGCATTGCTAAATGCGATCGCGCGGAGCAATCAAGCACAGCGCCCTTTGTCACTCTATTTTCACATTCCGTTTTGCGACAGCCTTTGCTACTACTGCGGTTGCAACAAAATTGTGACCAACAATAAAGGCCGTGCGTTGCCCTACATTCACCGCATGATTCAAGAACTCTCTCTGTATGCAGATTTATTTGACAACCGCCGCCAAGTAAAACAATTACATTGGGGTGGAGGAACACCCACGTTTATTAGCGACGATGAAATGTCGCTACTGATGCATGCAACACGCCGACTGTTTCGCTTGGCCGATGATACCGAGGGCGAATTTTCGATTGAAATCCATCCGGGCCGAGTCAGTATAGACACCATGAAGCATTTGCGTGATTTGGGTTTTAATCGCGTGAGCATGGGTGTGCAGGACTTTGATCCCCGCGTGCAAAATGCGGTAAATCGCTACAACACGTTAGAGCAAGTGAGCGAATTGATGGGGGCTCTGCGCGCACAACACTACCAATCAGTGAGCATGGATTTAATTTATGGGCTGCCATTACAAACACTTAACAGCATTAAAGATACACTCACAAAAATTATCGATTTAAATCCAGATCGTTTATCGCTCTTTAACTACGCACATATGCCACACCTCTTCAGAAGCCAGCTGTTGATTAGCGATATGGAATTGCCCAGCGCCGCTGAAAAACTGGATATTCTGCACTTTTCGATTCAAACGCTGGAAGCGGCTGGATATGTCTACATTGGCATGGATCACTTTGCAAAACCAAACGATGAACTGGTGCGCGCACAAAGAGCGGGAAAACTGCAGCGTAACTTTCAAGGTTACTCGACACACAAAGACTGCGACTTACTGGCCGTCGGTGTCTCATCCATCAGTATGATAGACAACATCTATGTTCAAAATGCAAAAGACCTCAATGCCTATCAACAAAAATTGGATTTGAGTTTACTGCCTATCGCACGGGGATTTACATTGAATGGTGAGGATGTATTGCGGCGTTTTGTCATCAACAGTTTGATTTGTCACTTGGAATTGGATTTTGCACAGGTTGAACAGGAATTTTTTATCAACCCAGCTGAATACTTTGCAACAGAAATCGCGCAGCTTGCTCCGATGATTGAAGATGGTTTAATCACAGTTGATGACCGCGGTATTCGGGTGCACAACAAAGGGCGTTTGTTAATTCGCCGTGTCTGCATGGTGTTTGATGAGTATTTGCAAAAGCCGGTGCAAAGCGGAAATCAGGTTCGGTATTCAAAGATTATTTGACGCCAAAGCTGATCAGGGCAAAAAACTATCGGGCAACTTTTTAATGGTATAAATATCAAAACGGCTGGACTTGCCTTCCAACTGATAAGAGGGAGCTTGATTATTGAGGAAGGGCGCTTTGCGAGGACGTTTAACAACCACGCGATAATTGACATGCGCTAGCGCCAGCGGCAAGAGCGCATCAGCGTCTTCATCTTTGCCAACAATGGAATGGAAGGCCGCCATTTCTTTTTTGACATCAGCCGTTTTTTGTCGCTCAGGGAACATAGGGTCAAGATAGATAACATCGGGAAACTCTTCTGTGGTGAGCGATTCCAAATAAGCGCGACTATCTTGCGAGCGCAATTGCATCCGCTGAATCACTTGCAGCAATTCAGCATCTTGCTCGCGCGCAAACATTTGCGCGCGCTCCAATCCATCTTGCAACAATAAATGCACAATCGGCGAACGTTCAATCAGTGTGAGATCGCAACCCAAAGTGGCGAGTACAAAACTGTCTTTGCCCATCCCTGCCGTCGCATCCAATACTCGCGGATAAACACCCGCCTTAACACCAACCGCTTTGGCAATCATCTGCCCTTTGCCACCACCAAATTTGCGGCGATGATCTACAGCACCTTCAGTGAATTCAACCAAAATAGGGCCCGGCGCTTTACGCCCCGTTTGCTGTAAGGCAATTTCCGTCGGGGAAAATAAAATCACAAAACCATAATCAACAATCGATTCTGGTGTTTGATCCTGCAGCAAAGGTAATTGCAATCGATCAGCAAATTGCATTGCCTGTGCAGCACGCTCCGGATGATTACAAAGTATGGCGAGAGTATCGGACATAAAAAATGCTGGGTACAACATACGGGTGAAGAAACAATATTGGCATTATGTATTGGTTATTCAGCTCTAGCAATTTTTCCCCATCTAATTGCGATTAGGACATTTAATCAAACTAATCTTGCTCGATATTTGATCCAATTGGTTTTCTAAGCTATACCTTTGGAGTCGCTTATCGCTCATTGCGCAAAGGCGACACTCGAAATAGCCACCATTGGGGATCTATAAAATGAGATTTTTAGCAGGAACTCTACTCTTTGTCTCTTCATCAACGTTTGCGATTGATTTAAATGTGAGCGGCTTTGGCAGTATTATCGGTACACAAGTGACGGGTGGTGACGGCTATGTGGCTCACTACCCTTCAATGGCAAGCTATGATGACTCTTTTAACATGATCGAAGAAAGTCGTTTAGGCGTGCAGTCAAGTGCAGTCTTTGATGAAAAAACGTCGGTAACATTACAATTTACGTCACGAGGTTCTCTTGACTGGGGCACAAATTTAGAGTGGTTCTATCTGACCTATGATGTAAAGCCTGATCTAAAGCTTCAAGCCGGCCGCATGCGATTACCAGCTTACTTGTACAGCGATTTTATGGACGTTGGTTTTGCCTACACTTTCATTCGCGTTCCTGGTGATGCTTACTCAGTCGATGCAGTGAATTACAACGGTTTGAGTTTAACTTATTCAACCCAACTCGGCACAATCGACACCAGTCTTCAGCTATATGCTGGCGGCGAAACAACTGATCCAAATACATTAATGAGCTACATTCGCGCTTTTGAGCACCGCAGAGATTACACAGATCTGTATGGCGCAGTGTTAAATTTTACCTATGGTCCCGCAACTCTCAGAACCACTTACCTTTCAAGTCACATAGAAGAAACTGCGCTCGACCCAGCATCAGTTCCCGGTTTTGTTAACCCTCCGGGAGAATTTGATATCGCATTTTATGACGTCGCACTTCTATTGGATTTGGCTCCATTCAACATAGTTGCTGAATACAATGAATATGAATACTACACATCCTGGTTAGGTAGTGTTAGTTACAACACTGGAAAATGGACTTTTCATGCAACCGCCAGCGATTTTGAATTGAACGAGGCTTGGGAATCTCATTCCACCTACGGCATGGGATTACGCTATGACATTAACTCTAATGTTGCATTTAAGTTACAGGTCGATAAGTTCGATGACACTGGTTACAACCCATTCTCTCTAGCACCCAATCCTATTTGCCACTGTGCAGATGGCGATGTCACTGTTATTTCATCTGGCGTTGATTTTGTTTTTTAGGGGTAATTAAAAATGAAAATTATTATTTTATTCGCTTCTTTATTAGCTAGTTGTTTTGCGATGAGTGAGGTTGCTGTGGTTGTGCATCCGTCGTCGTCTATAGATTCTTTGTCAACCGATGAAGTCTCACGTCTATTTTTAGGAAAAACCAAAAATTTTCCCAATGGTAGCCTCGCCGTTCCAATTAATCAGGACGAGGGAGAAGCAGCTCGCGCGAAATTTATTGAGACAGCCTGCAGAAAAAATGCGAGTCAATACAAGGCTTATTGGTCTCAACTTGTGTTTACAGGAAAAGGAACACCGCCAAAAGATGGTGGCAACGATGCTGAAGTAAAAAATCTAGTTTCTACCAACCCTAATATGATTGGTTACATCGATGCAAAATTAGTAGATGCAAGCGTTAAAGTGGTATTTAAAATTCCCTGATATTGATACACGAGCATTTTTTAAAAAATGAAAACCAACGTAAACCTGATTATAGGTTGAAGGGCATTGCCAGAACTAGTACTTCAGCAATTGCTGATTTATTGTTCTGGCAATATCCTAAATTGAATAGTGAACGCACTCATATACTGAATTGGTATTTAAACAACTGCCGGCTAGCGCGAGTAGTTTTTTTACCTATCAATCAATCAGCAAGGGCCATCTTTTGTTCGCCTAATCTATTTTTCCATCGTAAAGCGAACGCGGTCTTTTACATCAAAGGTTCTCACCGCCACACCTTCAACTTGATTGGGTTTGTACTTCCAACCTTTCACTGCCTTGATCACGCTTTTATTAAACACCGCAGACGGAACGTAGCCGACGATACGGATGTTATCGGTAGAGCCTAATTCAGTTACATCAAACATCACATCTACATAGCCTTCAACACCCTTGCTGGCGGCTGCCGCTGGATATTGCGGTGCAATTTTTATAAATGGCACCATCTGGCCGCCAGCACCGAAGGTACCTTTGATTGGAGGTTTAACAATATCCACGGGGCCTCCAAGATTCATAGATTCGCCACTCGTATCCACTTCTGGTGGATCAACCCGATTTACGGGTGGAGGTAATTGTTGTTCTACCGGACGAACAGGCGGCTCATCTTCGCGTGTGATTATGGGTGGTGGTGTATCCATAATAAATTGAGGAATAGGAGCGATAGGATCATCAACCACCTCCGGATAATCATTGTGTATCAAGTGGTGCATTGCATAGAGCAAAGACATAGTAATAAACAGTGCAGAGCAAATCACACCTGAAGCTCTGGCGATTCTGGTTAATGCACTTGTATCGGTATTTGCTGTAACTTCAGAAACCATAATTTTATTCATAGCGACTTCCTCAGATTTTTTTCCAGGCAACAGAAGGCCCCGCCCGGTAGAGAGCCGTTTACAACAAGGAATTTAGGTGTGGAATTTAGGTGCGACGAGGAAACTTATCGTCGGTGTTTATCGATGACAGCATCCGGCTGATTCGGCGAGAGAGTGAAACGAAAT
>CAIOHY010000125.1 GCA_903858205.1 uncultured Cellvibrio sp. | reverse complement strand
TGAAAAAACATCACTGTTAAAAGTGGCAACAACCGCATTCGTTAACTGCAAAAAAAACTATTTTTTGCACGTCCATTCTGGTGCAGCTACAGCAGAAATCCCAATATCGGTGCAATAAAAAATTATTGGTAATAGTTTAATTAAAACGTTTTTCATAAAATTTAAAATTAAAAAAAATCTCAATTAAATTTTAAACCCCACACAACAATTATTTTTAGCACTAGCTACGGCAGCTATTGGCCTCCAGCGAAGACGCAATGATTACCATGACAATTCTACCCCTACAAAAATTCACTCAACGCTTTATTAAATCGATCAGCATTGATTAATATGCTTAACGTCAGCGACTTTTTCACTTTTACGATCTTTAATAAAACACTGCGAACAGCGCCAAAATTGAACCACTTTAATGCAGAAAAAAATCACAAAAACTCATAGTAGTGCACGAAAAGATAGAATCTTATTTTTATCGTCACAACAAGAAAACAAATTGTCGCGAAAACGCACCAACACAGATACATATCACCATTACGTTAGTTAATTGCAAAAAAACTAACGAAAAAGATCAATTTCCGAATCAACTACTAGAAATTTTTTAGTGTGCGATAAACAAAACATAATAGACGGGCAACACAGAGCGAGAGCACATGTCAGAAAGAAAAAACCCCGAGATCAGCAATCTGACTCGGGGTTATTTTTTATCGCATTGATGGTGTTACTGCTTGCAGAAATTGCAAGCAATTATTTACTACGACTCTCCCTCTTCCAGTGCGACTTGCGCGGTCAGGGCTCTCAGCCATTCGTCGGCTTGTTTACGAGACTCATCGAAAGTAATGGCCTTTTGCAGCGCATCTATTGCGGCGACCTTATCTTTCAAACCGTATTGCGCCACCGCCAAGCGCATCCATACTTCTCCTGGCCGTTTCAATCCACCTTTCTGCAAGGCTTTATTGATCATGTCTCTGGATTCTTCCCATCGCTCATTATCACCGTACATGGCACCTAGCTTGTAGTAGTAATCCCCCTTCTCTGACATGGACGCCAACTTTTTCAGTGTGGTTTCAGCTTTTTCCACTTCTCGGGCGTTGATCCATGCATCGGATAGAGAACTCAAATTGGTTTCGTCTGCTGGCATAATATTTTTTGCCATTGCATCTTCTAACAATTTGCCGGCCTTGTATGGCGACTCTAACGTCATGTACACACTGTAGAGATTTTTAATTTCAGTAGGCTTTTCCAGAAAACCTTGTTCTTCAGCAAGCGCAAGAACCGCTAAAGACTCAGTTTCATTTTTCATTTCGTAGAGCACGCTGGACAGTTGCCGCCAATATTCAGGCTTGCCTGGCACCTTAACGATGAGCTGCACCAAGGATTCTGCCGAGGTTTTATAATCCTTTAATTCGTAACTAATGGCTAACTTCATTTGTAGCCACTGCTCTTTTATTTCTTTCGCTTTCGATACTGCCAAATCAATTTGCGGCAGGGCTTCCGTATAGCGTTTACGTTCCGACAGAGCATTGGCTAGAAAAATATGCGCTTCTGCGGGAATTGTTCCGCAAGCTGTTTCGAGGTACTTCATCAGCGTTGTGATGCCCTCATCATATTTCCCAGTAACAATATAAAGCTGACCGAGGTTGAAACGTAACTGCTCACGGTTGGCACGCGGCAATGAATCTGTCACCAGTGCTTTTGCGAATGCTGCTGTAGCACCGGGGAAATCTTCTTTTGCACTGTACGCCAACCCGAGATTGTAATTGACTAAGGCTTTTTCATAATCAGAGCCCTTGTCGGCAATCTTGCTGAGCTTCTCAATTGCTTCGGCATATTTTTCTTTGCCTAGTAATTCAGTCGCTGTCTGCACAGTGCCATAAGTATCCTCGCCTAACTCTGCACCCTCCTGTGGCTCTTCTTTGCCACACTCGACTGCAAGCGTTAGGTTAGGAATAAAGCTCATGCCGAGCACAATGAATAGTGCAACCATTTTTCGTCTGAGTCTGGATTCACTTTTTTTCATGCTGTTTACCCCGCAGGCTTGCTTAAATCAAAGTTCCACTTTCTACGTCCACGTTGCTCAACCGGTTTTCCGTCAACCATTTTTGGTTTAAACCGACAGCGTTGTGCAGCGACAACTGCAGCAGCCTCAAATACGCCGCGTGGTTTTGCATCGACCGCTTTCGCGCTGCGCACCGATCCATCGGGCCCCACCACAAATTCAATTTGTACCCATCCGGACAACCCTGCTCTGCGTGCATCACTCGGATATGAAACGGGTGGACATTGCAAAGGAATTATGTCGCCATCAAACATCGCTTTTGTTCCCCCCATCGCGCTCCCGCCAAGATTTGCATCGAGATTCAGATCGGGAATTTCCATGCCGGACAACCCTTCCATTGGCGCCGCAGCGGCAGTCACTTTCATTTTGGCTGGCGGTGGTGGCGGTGGTGCTGGTGGTGGCGGTTTTTTTCTGGATAAGGATTCTGGTTCTGAGTCGCGTTTCAACCGCACAAAATCAATCGTCGGCAACGCCTCTTTTGCCTCGGGCCCGCCATGCACACCCGTAATGATTGCGTGCATCATGGCAAACATGATTAGCGTAAGTAGAAGTGCAAGTAAGGCAGCCGGAATAGAAACACTTTTGGCGAGCCAGGCGTTCTTAGCGGGTACAGTGCTGTTCATCATCATTACCCCTCATCGCCAGATAAGGTAGCAATTGATACTTCAGCAATTCCACCGGCTTTAACTGCATCCATCACTTTTGTGAGAACGTCAGTTTGTGATTCACGGTCAGCAATAATCACTACCGTATCTTCTACACGTTCAACGTGCATCTTTTCAATTAACGGACGCACTTCGCGTATATCGACTCGTCGTTTATCCATCCAGATGTCACCGTTGGGGCGTATGGCAATAAGAATATTCCCTGACTCCTGGCTCTCGCCAGTCATCGCTAATTGTTTATTCACTGAGATGCCGGATTCTTTGACAAACGAAGTGGTGATAATAAAAAAGATAAGTAGATTGAGCACGAAGTCGAGCATTGGCGCTAAATCTATGCCTGTTTCTTCACTCTCTTCACTATGACGTTTTATGATCATTTCAACTAACCTCGCTCAGATGCAGCTATAGAAACATTTTGAATTCCGCCCTGACGAACCTGATCAATGACCTGCACTAATATGCCGGTCTGCGCGCCTTTTTCAGCGACCACAACCACCGAGTCATCAGGACGTTGCGCGTGCAACCGTTCGATACTTGCGCGTACCGCACGCACATCAACGCCTTTTTTATCCACAAGGATTTTTCCGGCAGCATCAATAACGATCACGATACTTCCTGCTTCTTTTTTCTCTGTTGCTGCTGAAGAGTTGGGGCGACTCACTGTCAACCCCACTTCTTTGGCAAATACAGCAGTGATAATGAAAAATATCAGGAGATTGAGAACGAAATCGAGCATGGGTGCCAGATCAATTCCGGTTTCATCCGATGTTGCAGACATTCGTCTTTTTAATCGCATACCCTAACTCCCACTGTATTCGCACCGACTGATAGCGAATAAAATTTACTGGATATCATCACTGCTAAAATGAAAATTTATCAGCTAATCGTTCGGTCTCTCTGGATACTTTTTTTCTGAAAAAATACACCGGATACAATCCTGACATACTTACAGAAAGCCCCGTGAGGGTGCAGATCATGGCTTCGGAAACGCCCGTCGCCATGGACCTTGCATCTGCCGAACCTAGTGCCGCCATAGAGTCGAAAACGCTCAACATCCCCACCACGGTTCCCACCAAACCCAAGAGAGGGCACATTGGAACTAACACGCCTAAAACCAGTAAGTTGTGGTTCATGCCGGAGTTGAGCCGCGAGATCATCGCTGCTCTGATCTGGCGTGAAGCCCAGCTCATTTTGTGCGAGCGGGCATGCCACTTTGCCAAACTGGTCGAGGTCAACTCCGGCAATACTTTGTTGAAGTACCAGACACGCTCTAACACGATGGTCCACATAATCACGCAGCTGATGAATATATAATCGACTACCGGACCACCGAGTTGACGCATAGACACGAGCGAGTAATAGGGTGCCATGATTAGATCAAGCATATTTTTTCCCCTGTGCCTCCAGGGCCTCCAGACGTTCTGCCAACAGGCCAGCGCTTTGCTCGTCCAAGACTTGGGTGACGGATTTGGATAGAGAAACTAACCATGCGTTCATAAACAGTAGCGGGATCGCGATTCCCAAACCCAATACCGTAGCGATCATCGCAGCGGAGATACCGGCAGCCATCAACTTAGGATCACTTGATCCCGATTCAGTAATAACCTGGAAGGTTATGATCATTCCCACTACCGTACCAACCAAGCCCAGTAAAGGTCCTGCCGCCACACAGAGTTTGAGCAGGGATTGATAACGCTCCAGCGCCGGAATTTCTTTTAGTACCGCTTCGGAAATTCGCAGCTCGACAACTTCTGCGGACATTTCCAACTTCTCCGTATCTGCACCTTTGAATGTTGCCAAGACGCGGCCAAGCGGATTTGTCGGTTGCGGATCTGTAAGGAAATTCAGTTGATCGCGAACTTTGTTGCGCACGAGCGTCAAGTAGAACAGTTGGTACAGGCCTAAAACAAACCCTAAAATACCCACAACGATGATCACATAGCCCACCGCTTCGCCCGTTTCGACACGCTCCCACAATGTTGGGCGCTGCGCATAAATGGATAAGAGTGTGCCGCGCGTAGGATCAATAATTCCTTTCGCATAACCGCTTTCACTTTCCGAGAAATCCCGAGCGGGAGTTTCATATTTGGAACCGGGTTGACGTGCCATAACGGCAAGTTGTTCTTGGGTAGGTAGATAAGCCATGTACTTACCATTCGAGAGGGCAGTAAAGGGGCCGACACGAACGACTTCCCCGTCTTCGGTATTGCCTTCAGCGGTAATAATTTTTGTTTTATATTTAACAACCTTTCCGGTCTCGGTCATTTCACGTTGTAATTCAAACCAGAAACGTTCGAGATCATTAATCGACGGCAGTGCTTTTGATTGCGCCAAGCCAGTTGTAAATGCAGCACGCCCCGGAAACTGGGCGCTGATCATTGAGTTAGTTACTACCGATGAAAAATCGTTTGCGACTTGACGCACCACACCGAACATTTCACCCAGATTTCCCGCGCGCGCATCCAACTGTTCCTGGAGATCCGTGAGCGTTTTCTCATTTGCGTCGAAGGTAGATGTAAGTTGCGCGCTGCGTTGTTGTTGCTCATTTAAATCAGCACGCGCTTGATTCATCAAGCTTACCTGATTGTCGCGTTCTGCTAAAAACTTCGCTTCCCGCTCAGCATTCACTTTTGCTTCCGCCGCACGAACATTACGTGTTTGCTCAAGCAGGTCATCCAAACTGGCTGGCGTTTGTGCCTGTACAGAAGTGACGCCGAGCGAGAAAGTCATTACACCCAACGCGATGAGTTTTGAAAGATATAGATTTTTCATTACTTAACCTCCTTTGGAGAATTAATGGCAACCTCAAGAAAGTTTGGAGCAGATTGCTTTTTAGCAACTTTGAGCGCTTCAATCATGTAGCCGCTGTAGGAGTTATCAATCACCCATTTCTTGGCGTCGATATCCCAATAACCCGTTTCTTTTCCATCGCGAGATTGATACATCAGTGACACACGTCCGCTACGCAAAAATTCAACGGTTTTTTCGTCGACCTTACCTTGGTACACCTCGATGGTGCGACCATATTCAACTTCGATTTGGTAAGCCTCAACGAGACGGCGATATTTTTCTGATGTAGAAACATCAGCGCGCGCCATCATTGCCTGCAATTGCGCGAGACGGTTTTTGCGCTCCTCCGGTAGAAAGGGCACATCGAGAGCAACAAAAGACACTAATGCGTCAAGCATTTTGTCCATTAGTGGCAATACTTCGCGCGACGTGGTTTCAATAGTTTCGATCTGCCCGGTCATTTCTATGATTTGACCCTGCTGTGATTCAACCTGCGCAGCAATCTGCTCGTTGTAGCCTTTCAAACTTTGTGCTTCGGCAATCATCTGCCGATAACTGGCAACAGAGTTACTGGCCTCATCATCCAGCGCTACAATTTTTTTCTGCGACGCTACGGCTGCCTGTTCAGTTTTAGTCTGTTCAGCAACCGCAACATTGACAGTATTAGCGTCTGCTGCACTAACCCCTTGGGCCATCACTAAAAGTACAGAACTAGCGCAAGCAGCCATAATGACTGAACGAATTACGCATTTAGGTTTTTGGTTCATATCTCAGTTTTCCTCATCTCAGGGGCCACATCTTTACTTCCGAAATAGTCGACTAATTTCAATCGCCATATTCCATTCAGAAAAAAATGCTATTTAAAAAACAGTCTTCAACATTTAAGACGTCAGAATTTTTTCGTACCCTACAACTTCACACTGCGAATCAACGTGAACTGGAAAATAATTTAATCCTGTGCCTGACGAGGTTCACCGAATCCGTTCGGCGCCTTTCGATGTTTACTGGCTGCCTCGTACGCGGCTGCAATACGAAACAAAACCGGTTCAGAAAAAGGTCTACCTAGAAAATCAATATTGACGGGCAATTCGGCCGCTACAGGACCAACCATGCGTGTGCCGTCAGGCGAACTGGTATCAACAACACGGTCATATACCTGCGTAGTAAATCCAGCGGGAACTGAAATAATTGGAAAACCGTTCGCGCCCAGCAACGTCCAGGCTAGCGCTGAGCGGCCATTAATACTTGGTTCAACCGGCGCACCTAATTTTGGAGCGGGAATATTTCCAGTGGGATAAGTCACGGCATCCAGTTGTTGCTGGGCCATGCATTGCATCACAATTTGTTGCAGCGCAAAGCGCGTTTGTAAGCGGGTGCTCAGATCCAATGTTTTATCTTTGTATTTCGTTAAGAGTCCTTCTTTTTTGTCGGAAAACCCTGAGCCAATACGAATATCGGTAAAAAAAGTAGACTTCTTGATTAAGTCGTCCACCGATTTTATAGCGGCATCACCGCGCGCTTTAAGATAAGACTCCAGTACATAACGCCCTTCTCCTACGGAGGGTGCTTCACTCAAATTGCGAATACTGGGCCCTGCAGGAAATGCGCTGTCACCGTCTGCGATGCTGAGCAACAGAGGTATATGGTCGGCACTTGGCGCACCCTTTCCATCGACAGGAAAAAGCGCAGGAAATTGTTTGGTAAAAATAGCGCTGTAAACCGACGGTACAAATTTTTCAACGCAACTTTGGAATAAGTTTCCGCCTGCACCTGGGTCAACAATGGTCGCGCCTAATTTTTTAAGCATACTAACCTCGCGTTCTACAATGGCGATGCTTTCTTCATCGGCCTTGCTAAACAATTCCCGGTTCATAAACTCTCGCACTACACCAATGCGAATTCCTCGAAGACTGCGTTCCGTAGTAAATGACTGATAAGGCTGTGTTGGTAAACGATCCACCGCAAATGCGGTTAATTCGTCTTTTGGATCGTAGCCAGCAATAACATCCAAAATTTTTGCAACATCCTGCACATTGCGACACACTGGACCGACCCGGTCATTCATTGCTGACGCACGAATCATACCAGCGCGACTAACTAGCTCTTGCGTGGGTGCTAAGCCGACCACATTGTTGTTTTTTGCGGGGTTGCGTACGGATGGCCCGGACTCTTCGCCGATCGCGCAAGTGACTAAATTGGCGGCCACTGCTGAAGCCGAACCACCACTGGAACGACCGGGACTGCGCTCGGTGTCATAGGGATTACAGAACACCCCCCCAAAACTACTGCGGTCACCGCTGGCATATTCACCCATGTTGGCCTTAGCCAGCATGATGGCGCCCGCCGCTGTCATTTTGGTAACGAAGGTCGAATCGGAGGGTGGCCGATCATTGGCGTACTGGGCGTCGGCGCCAGAGGTGGTGCGCATATCGCGGGTATCGAACTGGTCTTTGACTGCCACAATCATTCCGTGCAATGGCCCGACCAAATTCCCGGTTTTGGCCAGGTAGCGATCCTGCGCGGCCGCCTGTTCGAGTGCATCCAGCAGGGTTGGATCATCGTCCTTGAGGTCGGTCATGGAGCGCGCCTTGCGTTCATCGAACCCCCACGCCGAGCGAGTTGCCGGGCGCAGATTCAGCGTCGATAGCGCATTCAGTTGGCCTGCATTGGGAATGGTGGTGACAGCACCAAGAATCCCTTGAGGCTGGTCAACACATTGGCCGTTGTATGCCTTAATGCGGTGCAAATAGAGGGTAACCAACCCTACTGTGGTCACCTTTTTGGCGCGTAAAGCAGTTTGGATTTCCTCTAGAGTCGCCTCTTCCACGGTGAATTCCGGCTTTGCTGCACCCGCGCCCGCACTCCAGAAACCGACGCCACACACTAAGCCCAACACCAGCAGAATACGCGGGCTAATCGAGCAGACACGCCCATGCACAAGGCTGAAAACACCCATAACACCTCCAACACTGTTTAAACACACAAAATAGGAATCACTCAGGGAAAGTGGACAGGCCCGGCGTCTAGCGCGCGGGCTGATACCAGTAGGTGTTCTTGATATTTTTGAAGAGCTTTTTCGGGATTTTTGAATGGATACCCTTGGTGTAATCCACTATCTGGGTGACGTGAAAGTCCACCCCTATACTGGCCAGCGGTAAGGCTTTATCACTGCCGGTCCAACCGGTGATGTCATTGATGTAGGCAACCGTTTCGTCCACTGCTTGCTGCATCGCATTCTCGAGATCGGGATCAAGACCGTAAGCGATGTAATGGGTCGCGGTTTCGGCGCGCGGCATCTTCAGGGTTTTTCCCTTATGCAAAATGAAGGTGATAATCACGGTGTTGGCGGTTTCGATTGCAGTACCGGTAATTTCACCATCGCCTTGGGCAGCGTGAGCATCGCCGGTAAAAAAGCGCGCGCCGGGGGCAAATATGGGCAAGTAAAGTGTGGTGCCTGCAACCAACTCGCGCGCATCCAGGTTGCCGCCAAAATTACCCGGTGGACTGCTGCTGCGGTTACTGCCCTCCTCAACGGCGGGTTGCACGCCCATCACTCCCATGAAGGGTGCTAATGGCACCTCTACGCCGTTAGTAAACAACCCAACATTGCGTTTCAAATCGAGCGGGGTGATGTGTGCTGGCGGCTTGGGATCATCTGCTCCTCTGAGGCTACGCCCCGGGCCCGCACCCGTGCTGCCGTAAGGAATGCGCGGCACTACCGACAGAATGCGCAGCTCCAGCGAGTCACCCGGCATAGCGCCTTCGACGTTGATGGGCCCTACAAGAAAGTGGCCGGTTTGAATATCGGCATAGCGTTTTGTTTTTGCCCAGACTTCGATGGTTTCTTTGATCGCAGGATGATCTACCGTGATAGGAATATTATTTTTCTTCAACCACTCAGCCGGATCCATTTCCGGATTGCGCCAACCTGCACCGCCGCCCGTATCAATTTTCACCGTCTGGCCCGACTTGATGGTAAGAATCGCCTCTTTCTGCGCGGGATAATTACCAATGGCCGAGTTTTCGGGGGTGAGCCTTACGTAATGATCAAAAGCAGGCTCAGCAAAAGCATTGAAACTTAGCACGGACAAGAGCGCCAGTATGAGCCCCGAGGACTGCTTCATCGCGGGTAAAGTTATGGGTAGGTTGGTCATGAGAAAGTTCTCTTGGATGCGTGATGTAGAGATAGATATCCGGCTAAACGCGATATCTAACAAGGACGCACCGGGAACACTTTCCCCCACCTTTTACGCTAGGGTTGCAGGCTCAATCTGGGCAAAAACTCTTGAAAGCGTAACAATCGCCCGGCGTTGCCCAACACCAGCAATGTACTGAGGTTGTGCAGAATCGCCGCTACCAGTGCACCTTCCGCACCCAGCCAGCCAAACGCCGCTGCCAGTACAATGGCCAGCGTCCAACCCAAGCCAATGATCACATTGGCGATCAAGGTACTGCGGCACTGGCGGCTCAGGCGTAAGCAGGTACCCAAGCGGCGCAGATCGCTGCCGATTAACACCACATCGGCCGATGCCAAGGCGATGTCGGAACCGCCGACGCCCATCGCCACGCCGACCACACCCGCTTTCAGGGCGAGCGAATCATTAATGCCGTCGCCCACCACCATCGGACGAAAGCCCGCCTCTATCTCGGTTTTGACACAGTGCAATTTTTCCTCGGGCAAGGCTTGGGCTATCACCCGCTCTATACCTACACGCTTGGCCACCGTCTCGGCGACGCTGCGCCTGTCGCCCGTTAACAGGGTGTGGCGCACCAGACCCTGGTCACGCAAATCGGCCATAGCAGCGACTGCCTCTGGCCGCAGGGTGTCCGCCAGCAGCAGCCAACCCAGCAGTTTCTGATCAATCGCCACGCCGACCAAGGACCCATCGTGCTCAGGCGGATTGATCCCCGCGATGCCCAACTGAGTCAGCAATTCCGGCCGCCCAAGTGCCACCACGGCAGGCCGACCGGCAAGCCGCGCAACTACCCCTAAACCGGAGCGCTCACGCACATCCTCCAACGGAAGATAGGACTCGGGGCTGACTTGCGCGGCGACTGTGCGGCTCACCGGATGACTACTTGCGGCCCCTAAACTGGCGGCCAAACGCAGGGCGAAATCAGCATCCACATCCGCCCCGAAGCGTTGCTGATGCAACCGCAATGCGCCGGTGCTCAGAGTCCCGGTTTTATCGATGATCAAGGAACTGGTATCCGCTAGTTCTTCCAGAAATGCCGAACCGCGAATCAGAATTCCATGGCGCGCAGCAACGGCAATCCCCGCAATTGACGTTGCCGGTGCCGAAAGCGCCAATGCGCAGGGGCAGGCCGCCACCAACACGGCGAGCATGGCCTGAGCATTGTTTGAGAGAAACCAGGTTAAGGCGGCAATTAATAACACCAGAATCAAGTACTGACTGGCATAGCGCTCAAGCAGGCGGGTGATCGGCGGCTTGGCCTGTTCTGCATCTTGCATCAGGGCGATAACTCGCCCGAGCGTGGAATCCTGCCCGGTACGGGTGACCTGTATACACAGGAGTCCATCCAGATTGATCGCACCGCCAAACACGTCCTGCCCCGGACTGACCTCAACTGGAACGGATTCGCCGGTGATAGGCGCGGTATCCAAACTCGCCTGACCGCTGAGTACACGCCCGTCGGCGGGGATGCGATCCCCGGCGCGCACCTCTACTTTGTCGCCTTTATGCAACTCGCTGTTAGTGACCAGAGCCACCGAGCCGTCAGCCTCGATGCGCCTTGCCTGGGTGCGGGTCAGTTGCGCGAGGGAGGCGATGGCCTCGTGGGAACCTATAACGCTCCGCTCTTCCAGTACATGCCCAAAGATCATCACGATGGGCAAGAGCACCGCCGTGAGCAAATCGCCTACGGCCCAGGCGCCAATCATGGCCATTGCGATTAATAAATCCGTCACCCCATGTAGATCGGGGTAGCGCAGTGCAAACCACCCTGCCCTGATCACAGGCAGCGCCACCAGTAGCGCCGCTGCCCCTAGGAGTAATTCACTGACTCCGGTTTGCGCTGGCAACCACCATCGCCACAGCAGCCCGAGGCTGAATAAACCGAGCGCCAGCATCGCCAGAGTGAGTTGCAGCGCCGCCACGCGCTGTTCGGCATGGCTGAGGATGGAAGGCGCAGGAGGAACAGAACTCTGGCTCATGGATTCACCCCGGAAATGATCAGTGGCACATCTTTATCCGCATCCATAGTGATGACGCTACCCGCCCGCTGAAGGATGCCCGGCAGCCGTTCGCGATATACCCGCATCAACAATTCCGGTTCAGTGCGATCGCGCAGTGATGTGCTCAAGTAGGCGATACTAGCGGTATCCGCCTCGGCTTTTGCGAGTCTCTCGGCGGCGCTGGCGCTGGCGATTTGCAGGCTGCGATCGGCTTCCTGGGTGGCCTGCTGGATAATGCGCGCAGCATCGGAACGGGCATCGGCAACCCCTTGCTCGGCCTGCTGGCTGGCGGTGAGTACGGCATTGAATGCATTTAAGGTGGCGCGCGGTAGCGCCGATTGGATATCGACCCGCAGGGCCTCAACCCCCAGGCCACTGCCGTTCAGCTGTAGATCGGCAAGGCGACGGTTGATATCGGCGAGCAGGTCGTGGCGCAGTTGCTCGCGTTGGGTGGCATCGGCACTGCCATGCTGCAAGAGTTCGGGGCGTGCGACCAGAATAGTATCGAGATCGCGCGCGGCGGCCACCACCACCGCACTGCGGGTGACCAGCCGATCCAGCGCGGGCAAAAGGTAATCAAAATTGAGCACGTAGGAGTAGGAATCGGTGACTTTGTAAAACAGACGCACATCCAACTGCACTATGGCGCCATCCCCGGTGAGCAGATAACCCGAGCCCGCCAGAGCATCGGTTAGGGCACCGCCTTCGTCATCATCATAGGCTGCGGCTTCCGCGTTAACCGCTTGCAGGGAGCGCTGCAGGTTCTGCACATGTCGCTCCAGCACTGTCTCGGCCGAGGGCACCAGCACCACGCGGTCGATCGGCTCGGGCCACGCCCACAGCAGGCCGGATGTCTGCTCCCGCGCTATAGCGCCACCATGAATAACCACCGCACGGTGCCCGGCGCCCACCTCCATGACATTGGTGGTTAACCAGCGCAGCGCCGCTAACAGCGTAAACACATAAAACAGCACAAACGCGATGCTGATCGCCTGCAACCAGGGGCTGGCAGAAGTGATTGTTGGAGCATCAGCGCTCTGCACGATTCCCTCCTGCCGGAGCAGTATCGGTGGGGCGCGACTCGCCTATCGCGCGTGGCGCATCGACTAGCACCCGAAACGGAGCGGCATCGGTGCGTAAGATCAAACGTGTCTGCGGGTTGATAATGGCGCCCAGGGTATCGAGTGAACGCAACAGGCTGTATAGCTCAGGGGCATCTTTGTACGAGCGACCGTAGAGCGCAGCGGCATCAACCCGCGACTGGGCTTCAATGCGCGCGGCTTCCGCCAGGGCATCCGCCTGAATCACACGAGCATCGCGCTCGGCGGCTGAGCGGATATCCGCCGCCTGACGCTTACCCACTGCTGTGCGCTCAATCGCAATAGTGTCGCGCTCGGCGCGCATGCGATCTACGGTGGCGGACAAGGTGACTGAGGGTAGCGTCAACCGCTCTACCCCAACCTGCAGCACATGAACACCGTAGGTATTCAGGAGCTGCTGATTGATCTGCTGCGCCAGTTTCGCTTCAAAATCCGCGAGCCGAACCTCAGCTGGATTGGTATTGATCAAATGGGCGAGATCAAACGAGGCTGCCGTTGTCTCCAACGCGGAGCCTACCAGCGTGCGAATCTGGCGCGCGGTTTCGTCCGGCTTGTTTTGCACCGCGCGCATAAACCGTTGCACATGCTCGGCATCCGGCCTTACCTGCCAGCCGACGTAGGCCTGCACAATAATGCGTAAACCATCCCTCGTGCCTACGTCCTGCAACCCGCTGGAGGTGGTGCGCAAGCGCAAGTCCACCGGGATGATCGACTCAAACGGTGCAGGCCAGCGCAGCGCTAAACCAGGTTCAATCAACACCCGCACCGGGTTGCCAAACCGCGTCACTACCGACGCCAATCCCGCTCGCACCTGCACCAGGCTGGCCGCCATCAATGCCACGCTGAGCAGGAGCACCGCTACCAGCATGCGCACCCAGGGAAACTTGCCCCCCGTCGGGCGCGGGCCGTGGTGATGGCCGTGATGACCATGACTGTGGCCATGACCGTGGCTATGGTTGTGGTTGTGGTTGTGGTTGTGGTTGTGGTGGTTGTGATGACCATGGCCGTCACATTCGTCGTCGTGATCATGGGTATGGGCATCGGTATGGGACGTGTCGGCAGCCACAAATCACTCCTCAGCGGCGTTGACCGGCGCTGAACCGGTCGTTGATGAGACCGGCGAGCTGTCGCCCAATGCAAAGCGACGCAAGTCGATAGTGGCATTGGCGTTGGCCAGACGGTGATCAATTAATGTGAACGACGCATCGCCCAACCCCTTTACCAGCTGTGCGAAATACTGTTCCCAAAGAAAGGCCTTACCACCCTGTTGATAAGCCACTTGCTCCGCACTGAAGCGCCGTTCGGCAACTTCGGCAGTGGCCAGAGTCTCACGGGCACCGGCCGTTGCTTGGTCACGCGCAATGCCTGCACGCACCTGGGCAAGGTTGACCGTTTGGGCAGCGTTACCGCGCTCCCGAGCAATAATCGCGCTCGCATTAATCTGCGCCGCCTGCACCGAGTGATAGGCATTGGCCGCTGCCGCAGGCGGATGAATTGCCTCCAGCACCGTTGCCATTATTTCCACACCACTATTCAGCCCATCCAAATCTGTCTGCAGTTGCTGCCCTATATCCAAAGCCAGTTGCCGACGTGCATCGCCCAACACCCCTTCCAGCGTACGCGATGCAAAATAACGCACCAGAATGCGGTTAGCGGCGCTGCGAATCAGTGCTGGGACATCGGCATTGTGGTAGTGCGCTTTCAAGGCAGCCTCGTCCGAGAGGCCGATACGGTACATAAACCGCACATCCATGTTGACGATGTGAAAACTCTGGCGAATGCCCGCCGATGTGACGACCTCGCTGGCGATAATTTGCGATTTTTCGGCAACATGTGAGGCATCCCACAAACGATTGGCGGCCACAGGCGCGGGATCTTCAACCGTTTCCACCAGAGTCTGTGCCGGTTGGGCGCCATCGTCAGTGGCGGAGGCCGTCGCCAGTTCGTGGACAACGCCCTTTTCCAGTCTCTGGACTCGGCCCAAGGGCCAAGGCAAGCCCAAGTGCAAACCCGATTGCCATACCGCCACAGGTGCGCCGAAGCGTTCGTAGATTCCGCGTTCGGCAATGCCGATCTCCACCAATCCACTCAGTAGCCAGGCAATCCCCAACAACACTGCCGCTACTGGCAGGCAGGCGCGGCGCATATAGGCGAAGGCCCAGCTCTGGCGAAGATCTACGCCAAAACGCTCTTTCAGTTCGTCTTGAAAATGCCTGAACGGTTGGATGGGCCAGCGCCACATAGCGGCAATGAGGCTGGTGGCCAAAAGCTCTGGCTCAGCCTGTCGGTGTGGTGGGGAAAAGAGGGTAAGAAGGGTGCGCAGCAAGAGTTCAACCGCAATCGCTGCGGGCAAGAGCGCCAACCAGGATATCACTGTGAGTGGCCATTGCCGTTCGCTATCCACCAGCAATAGGGCTACACAGAGCAACAGCGAGAGGGTCATGCTAACGCGCAAAAAACACACTACAACAACGGCTTCCGGTAATTCTTTAGAACGGTTGCCAGCGTAGTAGCGCTCGACCACCAACATGGCAAACGCCAGCGACAACAGACCCACCACCAGTAGCAGCACCAGCGGGATGCCGGCGAATACAGCGATGGAACTATCACTGGATGGCGCAGGAATGGCCGCTGTATTCCAGTTGCCAATAACCACCATCAACGCCAGCAGAGCAAACACACTCACGCCCAGGATGGCGCCAATAGCACTGAACCGGGCGCGCAGATAAGTCGCGCTGGAAACCGCAATGCGGGAGAGCCGCTGAACCAGTCGCCGCCGCCAACCGGGCTGAGCGGCATTCATGGAGGGTGATACTGTCGGTGGTAAATGATCGCTAGGCGTGGCGGAAATCACCGACTCGACCAGAGCCTGAGCGCGCCAGCGCGCGCTCCACCAGACGGAATAAACGGCGGCCACTAACACCAGCAAGGTCGCCAGATAAGTCACTAATAAGGCTTGCCACATAACCACCCCGGCGGGTGTAGGCAAAGTCAATAACCACCACAAAAGCCCGACTAATAGGATACCTACCACTAACACCCGCCGTAAAATCCCGGCCTGAATAGCGGCGCGCTGAAAGCGCGGCAGCGAACGCCTATGGGCCAACAAGTCTGCCGGTGCCATTGCCTCGACATTCACACCGGTGTGATCCCATGACGGCTGCATACCGGATTAGGGCTCGCCCGCCAGAGGGCCGAATGCCGCAGGTGGCTCGCGCCGCTTGGTCGCCGCCTCATAAGCAGCAGCAATTTTCAGCAGCACCGGTTCTGAAAATGGCAACCCGGCGATATCCATAGCCACCGGTAATTTGGCGGGGAAGGGGCCGGTTAAGCGAGTGCGATCATCCCCTGCCAAACGGTTTTCACCGCCGCGTGTCCCCCAGGCCGATTCAGGAGTTTGTGGTGCGCTGGGGTCGCGAATCAAATCGTAGGTCTCAGTCGTAAAACCGGCCGGGACGGTAACCACCGGTAAGCCTTGCGCACCGATAAATGTCCAGACGCCGGTGCCGCTGCGGCCATTCACTGGCGGGCCAGCTGGTGAACCCAATTTGGTCGGTGCGATATTGCTGGTGGGGTACACAATCGCATCCAGCTTTTGCTCCGTCATGCATTGCGTCATGACCTGCTGCACCGAGAAGCGCAACAACATGCGCTCGGCCATATTCAGTTCCAACATTTTCTCGGCATTTTCACGCGCTTTTTTGCGATCGGGAAAGGTCGGGTCTTGATGGAATTTTGAATAGGCAATCAAATCGGCGTTGCTTTTAATTTTTGCATCACCGCGTTCGCGTAAATACAAATTCAACATGTATTTGTTTTGTCCATCAGGTGCCGCAGTACCGAATTCACGTAGCGTCAGATTGGCGGGAACCAAATCCGGATTCATTTTCATGTCGAGCAATTTACTGGTGTGATCAACCGTTGGATTGCCATTGGCGTCCACCGGAAATAATTCGGGATAACGCGTGGTCAATAAAACATTGAGGTTTTGCGGCGCATATTTGCGAATGCAACTGGTGAACAAATCGCCCTCGCCGGGATCAACAATGGTCGCGCCTAATTTTTTTAAATCATTTACCGCTGCCGACACTATGTCGATCGTTTGCTCATCTGCCTTGGTAAATAATTTTTTATGCATGTATTCGCGCACAACACCAATACGCACACCATCGAGGCGTTTTGAATCCGTCATACTTTCATAGGATGCAGAAGGCATCCGGCCACCGCCGAATGCAGTCAACTCATCTTTAGGGTCGTAACCGGCAATCACATCCAGGACTTTTGCAGCATCTTTTACCGTGCGGCAAATTGGACCCACGCGCGTATTAATTCCGTATTGCACCATACCCTTTCGGCTCACCAGCTCCTGAGTTGCGGAAATGCCCACGGTACTGGCCGCACTCGCGGGTCCGCGAATCGACGAGCCCGACTCTTCCGCAATTGAACAAGTAACTAAATTGGCACCCACCGCCGAACCCGACCCCGAACTGGAACCCAAGGGCGAGCGCTCGGTGTCATAGGGATTACAAAAAGTGCCGCCGTAAGAACTGCGCGGCACACCCGATGCGTATTCACCCAAATTGGACTTGGCGATAATAATGGCGCCCGCCGCCCGCAACCGTTCGACGAAAGTAGAATCCTCCGGTGGACGATCATTGGCATAGGGCACATCGGCACCTGAGGTAGTGCGCATATCGAGGGTATCGTATTGGTCTTTAATCGCCATCACTACACCGTGTAATGGGCCCACCAATTTTCCGGTCTTGGCAAAATGTTTATCCAATGCTGCGGCAACTTCAAGCGCATCGGGCATTGCGGCAGAATCATCCATGGCGTCAGTAAGACTGCGCGCTTTGCGGTCGTCAAAACCCCAGGCCTTACGTACCGCCGGGCGCAGATTCAAAGTGACCAATGCATTAATTTGCCCGGCATTTGGAATTGTTGTAATAGGGCCGAGGATTCCCTGAGGTTCATTAACGCAAGTACCGTTGTAGGCTTTTATTCGCTTTAAATACAACTCTACTAATTGTGTAGCGGTCAATTTTTTATTGAGAATAGCCGCGCGAATATCGCTGATGGTGGCTTCTTCCAAATGAAATTCCGCTGCGGCCGCTGCGTGCGATAATTGCAGATTGAATGCCAACAACAAAAACACACTGGCCATTTTTTTTAGTGAAGACTTACCGCTATAGAGTTTCATACATTTATCTCAACAAACTGCTGGCGAATGATATTGGTTAACGCAACTTGTTAAAGCGCGACAAAAGGCGCGCACCGCTGACACAAATTCACAATAATTTATTTCCACTAATCGCGTGATTTTCTTCTGGAACCGCTCCAGGTTCATCAACAGTCTTCACCGAAGAAACTGAGCGCAGCCTGCGATGCAACATGACGTACATAGACGGGATAACAAACAGCGTAAGCGCGGCACCGAATAACAAACCACCGATAACACCAACCCCCATAGAGAAACGGCTTTCAGAGCCAGCACCCGACGCTAATGCAATCGGTAAAATACCCAACACCGTGGCGAGAGTAGTCATCAAAATAGGACGTAGGCGTGCGCGCGCGGCTTCTTCCACGGCGACCAGACGTGAAATCGCGCCAGCTTCAAATCGCTGATTGGCGAATTCAACAATTAGAATCCCGTTCTTGGTGATCAGACCAATCAGCATGATCAAACCGATTTGGGAAAAAATATTGAGCGTTTGGTTGAAATACCAAAGCGTAATTAACGCACCGCACAGAGCGAGCGGCACTGTGAGCAAAATAACCACGGGGCTGAGAAAACTTTCAAACTGCGCGGCTAACACCAAATAAATTAACACCAGGGCTAAAATAAAAACCCACATCAGCGACGATGAACTCTCGACAAATTCGCGCGCGGTGCCGGTTAAATCAGTACTAAAGCGATCATCCAACTTAGCCTCAGCGATTTGTTGAAAGGCGGCGATACCTTCATCAATAGTACGCCCCTGTGCCAACACACCTAAAACCACAGCGGCACTGTTACGGTTGTAACGAAACAGTTCAGGCGGCGAACTGATTTCCGAGAGCGTCACCAAATTGCTGAGTTTAACTAACTGGCCGCTGCTGGTGCGCACGGTAATGTTGTCGAGGTCAGCGGGTCTGGAGCGAAAGTCACGCGTCAACTGCCCCACAATTTCATATTGCTTGCCGTTGAAAATGTAATAGCCAATACGTTGCCCACCTAAGGCTGCCTGCAAGGTTTGCGCAATGTCCAAGGTGCTAACGCCCAAGGCTTGGGCTTTTTCACGATTGATGCTCACCTGCAATTCCGGCTTACTGAATTTCAAATCGCTATCAACAAAATTAAACACGGGATTTTTTCGTGCCTCGTCCAAAAATGCAGGCAAGACCTCGCGTAAATCTTCAATACCCGGTGCCTGCACCACAAACTGCACACCCGATTGCCCGCGCCGACTTCCGATTGAGGGCTCCTGGCCAATATTGATGCTCGCACCCGTATATTCTTTCTGCAAAAATCGCAGACTTTCTGCGATTTCCTGCTGCGAACGTTCACGGTCTTTTGCATCATTCAAAAACACGCGCACAAAACCACTGTTGGCAGCGCCCTGCACACCTTGTGAACCACCGGAGCCAGGAACCTGCGTCATCATTACATCCGCTTCGGGCACGTGCTCGCGCGTTGCACGCGCAACGTCATCCATAAAGTTTTGCATATAGTCGTAACTTGCACCTTCCGATGCCGTTGCACGCACCCAAATACGACCGCGGTCTTCCAGTGGCGATAATTCACGCGGCAAAGCAGCGGCGATGAGCGCGACAATCGTCATGGCCACCGCTAAAATCACCAGGGCCACAAAACGATACTGCAGAAATCGCTTCAAACCCTTTTCATATTGCTGTTCCAAACCACTGAACATTGGCTCAGTCACGCGAAACAACCACCCATGCCCTTGTTGCGGTTTTAATAAACGGCTACACAACATGGGTGTGAGCGTCAAAGCAACCATCGCTGAAATAATTACAGAGCCCGCAATAGTCACACCAAACTCGCGAAATAATCGCCCGGAAACGCCGCCCATAAATAACAGCGGTAAAAACACCACACTCAAGGTGATGGTAGTGGCAATAATCGCAAAGAAAATTTCTTTGGTTCCCTGCAAGCCAGCGTCAATAGGGTCCATGCCGGCTTCAACTTTCGCGTAAATATTTTCCAGTACGACAATTGCATCATCCACCACTAGCCCGACCGCCAACACCATTCCCAACAAGGTGAGGGTGTTGATGGAAAAGCCCGCCGCCGACATGATGCAAAACGAACCAACAATAGACACCGGAATCGCTAATACTGGAATTAAGGTAGTGCGCCATTCACGTAAAAAGAAAAACACAACGATAACGACCAACACAAATGCCACGAGAATGGTTTCGCTGACCTCAAACAAGGATTGGCGAACAAAGGTCGTGTTGTCATAAGCAATATCCAACTTCACGTTCGCGGGCAATTCTTTTTCCACTTGCACTAAACGCTTGCGCAGCTCATTCACAATTTCAATTTGGTTGGCGCCGGGTTGCTGCTTGAAATACAAGCCAGCAATCGGTTTGTCATCCATTTTCAATGCGCTGCGTTCATTTTGAGCGCCCAATTCCGCATGACCTATATCGCTAAAACGTACAATTCGGTCGTTATTTCGTTTAACAATCAGGTTATTAAAATCCTCGACCGTGATCAGCCGAGAGAGCGTCTTTACCGGCAGCTCAATTGCAGATCCCTCAATGCGCCCCGCAGGCAATTCAACATTTTCACGGGCGAGTACTTGCTTAACATCCAGTGGCGATACGCCATAGGCTGCTAATTTTTCCGGGTCCATCCACAAGCGCATCGCGTAACGTTTTTCCGCAGGCTGCTCAACAGCCGCTATACCCGGCACAGTCTGTAAGCGTTCACGCAGGTTTTCAGCGATAGCACCCAATTCCAATTGCGTAAGATATTGACTGCTGAGGGAGATACCAAAAATCGGCTGCGAATCCGCGTCCGTTTTACTTAAAATCGGTGGGTTGATATCGGCAGGTAAAAAGCGTGCGGCACGGGCTAATTGATCGCGCACATCACTGGCGGCAACATCCAGATCTGTACCCAATTTAAATTCGGCAGTGATAATACTCGCGCCTTCACGGCTCACAGAACTGAGCGTGTCTATACCCGCGACTGTATTTACCGCCTCTTCGATGCGCTCGGTAATTTGGGTTTGCACAACTTCCGCCGCTGCACCCGGGTAACTGGTGGTAATTGAAACAATAGGCGGATCAACAGCGGGATATTCGCGCACGGGTAATTTAAATACGCTGATCCCACCCATTAATAAAATAAGCAGTGACGCCACTATGGTGAGGACAGGCCGGCGAATACTTAATTCAGCAAGAGTCATAGAGCAACCTGGGCGCTAATAAAATTGGTTAAAAATTTATTCGGGCTTGCCATACTCTGCTCCGCACCACGATCTTTATTTGGATTCGGCGAAGGTTCAAGGGGCTGCAGCGATTCAACCGGCTGGTTAGCCCGCATTTGCTGTAAACCCGATGTAATTACCTGATCACCGGCCTGCAAACCAGAAACTATGTGAACTTCTGTTGCGGTGCGTGATCCAGTTTCAACAGACCGCCGCACTGCAACGCCTTGCTCAATTACAAAAACATTTTTTTCGTCCAGACCAGCAATCACCGCTTCAGCGGGAATCAGCAGCGCGCCGGTTAACTGTTCCAATTCAATGGAGACACTGGTGAAAGCGCCGGGCAACAAAGTGCCGTCGTTGTTGTATGAAATAGCGCGTGCTAACAAGGTGCGCGTATTGCTATCAATTTTCGGGTCTATCGCGTAGATGCGCGCGTCGTATTGCCGCAATCCACCAGCCACCGTAAAGCGGACATCCCTACCGGCTTTAATGCGTCCGGAATATTTTTCTGGCACAGCAAAATCGATTTTCAAATTGTCCAGGCGCTGCAAGGTCGCGATGCGCGTACTGGCAGTCACCAGAGTTCCAAGGCTCACGTAACGCAGACCGACAACACCGTCAAACGGCGCGCGTATTTCGGTTTTTTCAATCTGCGCTTTGTATAAATCAATAAAGGACTGCTGCACATTCATCTCACTGAGTGCGTTGTCGTAGTCGTCCTGACTAATCACCTTTTGGGCGAATAATTTTTCGTAGCGACGAAAGCGTACTTCTGCCAATTTTTTGCTGTAACTGTAACGGTCAAGGTTCGCGCGCAAATCAGAATCATTTAATTTGACGAGCAAGTCGCCTTTTTTAACTGGCGCACCTTCGACAAAGTTGATGCGCGTAATTTTTCCGTTCGTTTCTGCTTGCAGCTCTACACCTTCATCCGCAAGCACCGTACCCGTTGCGGAAATGGTTTCAGCAAAATCACGCGGGGCAACCTTGTATGTCGATACACGCAATGGAGCGGGAGCTTTTGCGCTACCCTGCCCTTTTGGCGCCGCAGTTGGTCCCGCCGATTTATCCGGCGATTTGTCTTTACTTCCACTACTAGAAGTCACCGCTGGTGAAGACTTTGGAAACCAAATATCTGCGTACTTTGGATAAGCTAATCCGACAAGGATGGCGATAATGACTGCAGCCCATACCACTTTTTTGGTCATGAAATTCGTCAAAGCCCCCGTGGAATGGTTTCAATCGTTAATGGCGGTGTACTCGCCGGCGGACGCCGATAATGCGTCACCTGTTCATAGGCGTAGGCGTAACCAATAATTTTGCTTTCGTCCCACGCACGCCCCAGTATTTGCAAACCGACGGGCAAACCTTGCCCTAAATATCCATTCGGAACCGACAAGGCTGGCCACTGCAAGGTGCTGCCGACAAACGTGAGACTACTGCTCAACCCAGTCACACCACCTTTCGGATTAGGGGTATCGACCATCACCTGGGTGTTGCGATCACCGTTAACCACCGGCAATTGCGCCCACGTAGGAAATATGACTGCATCAATTTTTCCTTCATCCATCGCCTTGGTAAAAGCAGCGCGATAAGCCGCTTCAATTTCAAGACCTTTTATCGTTTCGGGATCTGTTTGTGGTGAACCCGCCGCCGCATCCGCTTCAATACCGGGTTGATGGAGAGGATGAGCCAATTTTGAATCGGCAATTGCTTGAGGCGATGGGTAAGGAATCCCCGGATGCGCAGCGATAAATTGAATCATGTCCGCTTTACGACGCGCTGGTGTTTGCGGTGCGCGGGGCAAATTTTGTATTTCCGGAACTGCAAAGTCATCGACAATTACGGCACCGGCTGCACGCAATTCTTTTAATGTTTGTTCAAAATTCTTAATGATGCGAGGGTCAGTTGTTTGCGCGGTAAACACTTGGCGCAGCACACCCAAACGAGCGCCTGCGAGCGCATCTTTACGTAAACTGGTGCGATAGGTTTTGGGAATATTCCCTTTGGCGCGTTGCGTTGCCGGATCAGCAGGATCAATACCCACCATGGCATCCAACAGCAGTGCCATATCGGTCACTGTTCGTGTCATTGGCCCGGCGGTATCGCGCACACTGTTATTCGGTTGAATGCCCGTGCGCGAAATTAAACCGACGGTCGGCCGCAACCCTACTAACGCATTGTGTGCTGCCGGCATACGCACTGAACCGCCCGTATCTGTACCCACACCGAGCAACGCGAAGTTGGCAGCGATAGCCGCACCCGTGCCGCCCGATGAACCGCCGGTGGCATAGGCGGTGTTGTAAGGATTGCGCGTGTAGCCGGCTAACACCGAATTAATATTGTCACCGCCGCCGCGCGTAAATTCAGAGAGTGATGCTTTGCCAATCACAATCCCGCCCGCCGCTTTAATTTTTGCCACTAAGGGCGCATCCGTCGGTGGATAATAATTTTTCCAGCCTTGAAAGCCCGCAGTCATGGGCATGCCGGTAGCATCGATACAATCTTTAATTAATACCGGAACACCGTGCAGTGGCCCACTGAGTTTTCCATCGCGCTTTAATTTTTTATCCAGCGCATCCGCTTCTGCCAATGCATCAGGATTCAGATTAATAATCGAATTAATGTAAGGGCCCTGCTGATCGTAAGCAGCAATTCGCTCCAGATAACTCGTGACTAATTGTCGCGCGCTCATCTGTCCGGATAAAAATGCGGCCTGCACATCGGCAACTGTTGCCTCTTCCACGGTCAGTGCGCGGCTACTAAAGGGAAACACTAAGAGCACTAGCAGCGCACTGAGCCGAAACCAAAAAAATGCATGCCGTAAACTCATCAGACGTTTAGCTATTGCGTGCTTCAGATTCGTCGTAACCTGGATCATAGCTGCTTCTTTTTTGTTTGCGGTTTGATTAAGAGGGAACAAGGTCAAGCTCGTTTAAAAAAGCGAATCAAAAAACGATTCTGCATCCCCGGCATTCACTCCTTTGCGTTACTTAAGACGACTTCTGCAAGGTGCACCCCACCAGCATTTACACCGCGAATTGAAATTCTTGCGCGTTCGTCTGTAGGCCTATTGAGCAATCGGATCGGGCAACACCAAGGCGTTAGTCACCTCGACTGCAACCGCCTGTTTTTGTTGCATAGGCGGTGTGTACCGCCAGGTTTTTACTGCGGACAGCACAGCCTTAGCCAAGGCGGGATCAGCCGCACCCCGTATTACCGGAACACGCACGTGACCTTGCCGATCAATTACAAAATTAATGACCAGAGGTGTTTTGTCGCGTTTTGCTGAAGTGGAAGGAGGAAGTTGAGGCATATCAACTTTGATGGGTCGCGGGGCGCTGTCCAACGCATTCCAGGCCACTGTGCGCACTTCAGGGCCGCGGGTTCCCACAAATGCATCCTTCGCTGCGTCGGAATGGGTCATGGTGGTCACTACGCCAGAGCGTTTGAAATTAAATTGCAACACCTCACGGCGCGGCGACGATGTTGCCGCATCGGACATTGCCGAATTGGACATTGCCGAATTGGACATTGCCGAATTGGCAGCCATCGCGCTGATCGGTTTGAACAACCATTCACTAACGGCGCTAGTAGCTGCATTAGCAAAAGCGTCATTAGTCGCCTCTAACGCCAGGCTATCGTCCACCTTGCCATGATCATCAATAGTAATCACGACTACTGCTTCACCATCGCCCATCTTCGCCCCGATTAGCTCTGGCGGAAACTTTGGCATTGTGTAATTTAAAACCTCGCTAGCAGCTGTGCTGATTGGAGCAGGTATTTGTTCCGCAACTATTGGCGACGCGATAAACAGAAACGAGCTTGCGAAAAATAGCCTGTGCACATTTATTAAAAATAAAATGTTTGGTCGCTTCCATGAAAAAGCGCGCAACAAAAACAAGCGGGATCTCATCACAATACACCTCTCGACAACGAGCGGGATCAGGTAAAACCTTAGCGTGCAATTTCACCATCAGGGTAGCGTAATGCTATCGCCCGCTAAGGCCGGAGTATGCACGGGTATACGAATCGCTCGGGTGGCTTGTTCAAAGCTGTAACCCAATGCCAATAATCGAGGCTCGCTGAATGCCGGGCCAAAAAAGGAAATGCCCACGGGCAAATCGTCGCTAGTAAAACCAGCGGGAACAATTAAATCGGGGAAGCCACTAAGGTTTGCAAAATTTGTGGCCGAAGGCACAAGCTCGACTGCCGCTGTGGCGGGCGCGGTTAACAGCGCGGGACGCGAAGGTGATGTCGGATACACTATCGCGTCCAACTTATTGCTGCTGAGAATAGCGTCCAGCGTGACGCGCACTAAGGCCAAGCCTTCATCGCGAATAGAGGTGTAAGCATAATCCTCCAGAGTGCCGCTCGCGGCTTCGCGTTTCATCAAATTCCAACGGCGCGGATTGGGCCCGGCGCCATCAGCACGCAGACTGCGAAACGTATCTGCCTTGGCAATTAACTGCTGGATATTTTTTGGATATTTAGCGTCGGTCGTCGCTAAATACTCATCAATTTGATTGGCGAATTCGGGATAGCGAACCGCACTGTAAAATTCAGTTTTAGCAGCGAGCAACCACTTTGGGTAGCGCACATCGATTATTGTTGCACCCGCTGCGCGCATCGCCGAAAGTGCGGATTCCACTACCCAATCTACCTCCTCGTCTGCACCCATAAAATCACGCGCTATACCAATACGTGCACCTTTCAGCGCGTTTGGTTTTAAAAATTTTGTATAGTCTTTATGAAATTTTCCGTCACTTTTTTTAGTGGCATCATCAGCAGAATCAACGCCAACCATAACACCGAGCGACACAGCAATATCATAAACACTGCGCGCCATAGGGCCGCCCGTATCAAAGGTTAATGCCAAGGGAATAATGCCATCGCGGCTCAACAAACCATGCGTTGGTTTCAAACCGACAATCCCATTAACGGTGGATGGCCCGCGAATGGAGCCACCGGTATCAGTGCCCATACCCAGTGGTGCAAAATCTGCAGCAATCGCAGCACCCGTCCCGCCTGACGACCCCGCCGGCGTTCGCGTTAAATCATGGGGATTCAATGTTTGCCCGCCAAAAGAACTATGTGCACCGCCCGATGCGAATTCGGAAAGGTTTACCTTCGCGAGAATAATCGCGCCCGCATCACGCAATTTTTTTACCGTAAACGCATCGTCCGGGGCCATAGAGCCTTCAAGCATCAAGGAGCCGCCGGTAGTTGGCATATCAATGGTGTCAAAATTGTCTTTCAATACCACCGGAATTCCATGCAATGGTGAACGCGGTCCTTTCGCTTTGCGCTCGGCATCCAACGCTCGTGCAAGCTCCAAGGCTTTTGGATTCACCGTAATCACGGCATTAATTTTTGGCCCCTGTTTATCATAAGCCTCTATTCGAGCCAGGTAGCGTGTCACCAGTTGTTCGGAGGTAAGCGTACCGGCTTTGAATGCGGCATTCAGATCAGCAATAGTGGCAGATGCCAAAGGAATTGCTTCAGCCCACAGCGCCGGACAAGCCCAGGTCAAACAAATACCCAATAGCAAACGCGATCTGAAAACTTTTAACTGCCGCATAGCAAAAACCCCGAATAAAATAATCAATACAGACCAAGACGTGCGCCTCACTGAGTTACCCTACCGCCGCTTTCGGTTTCCGCGCGCAAGCCATATCAAGCCGGATAAATTCTCTCTTCCGATAAAACGGGGGTGATCGAACTCATAGACGTCTTGTTTGCATCGCGGAAAAAATCGAGGAGTTCTTTCATGTCACAGTTTTTGCAGCGCTGCACCTTGGCTGGTTTCGTCGCCAGCACACTATTTTTTATATCCACTCCTTTGCACACTAAAGAAAATCCAGTGACCTTCTCGGTGGAAGAGGCCACGATTGCCGATATTCAAGTCGCCGTTGACAGTGGAATTCTCACTTACGAAGCCTTGGTACGAATGTATCTCGCACGCATTGCCGCCTACGAAGATGGGGGGCCTACACTGAATTCAATTATTACTCTTAACCAGGACGCGCTAAAAACGGCGATCATGCTCGACAAAGAACGCAAAACAAAAGGCAAGCGCTCTACCCTGCACGGCATTCCTGTTTTATTGAAAGACAATATCGATACCTTCGATATGCCCACCACCAACGGTTCAGTGATTTTAAAAGACTCCATAGCACCCGATGATGCGTTTATTGCTCATCAACTGCGTGCGGCCGGTGCAATTATTCTGGGCAAGGCCGCTATGGGTGAATTTGCAGGCGGGAGCTACAACTCGGTAACCGGACAGTCTATTAACCCCTATCATTTCAAACGCCATACCGGAGGCTCAAGCTCTGGCTCAGGTGCCGCAATCGCAGCAAATTTTGCGGTGCTTGCGGTAGGTACAGACACCAGTACATCGGTGCGTGGCCCCGCAGCTTACAACGGCATTGTGGGATTACGCCCCACCACCGGGCTGATTTCTCGCGATGGCATTGCACCTAAAAACCTTAACTTCGATTCTGCCGGGCCAATGGCTCGCACGATCACTGACATGGCCACTATGTTGAATGTATTAGCCGCACCCGACGTTGCTGACTCGCTCAACTTGCAAGTGTGGAACGAATACAAACGCGTGCACCCCGACATATTCAGCAAAAAGAAACCACTTATCGATTACACACAATTTTTGCAAAAAGAGTCTTTACAAGGTGTACGTTTGGGTGTGGTACGCGATTTTTTTGGCGGTGATCCGGAAATTGATGCACTGGCAGAAGCTGCCTTGAAAAAAATGCAGGCGCTGGGTGCAACCTTAGTAGACATCAATTTAGACGATGACTTTATCGATACTTACTTAAACGAAGGTGGTCGTAGTATTCGCAAACTAAGTGATTATCGCTTTAAAGCCGACTGGGAAAAATACCTGGCTACGCTCGATGCCAAAACCCCAAAAACCGTTGCAGAATTCGTTCGCCTATATGAAACAAAAGTCAGCAAATCGGCTTTACCCGTGGAAGACAGCGTAATGAATTTATTAAAAACCTCGTTGACGACTTCAACAGAAGATCCTGCCTATAAAGAACTGATTGAAAAAACCTTGCCCAATGCAACTCAAGCCAAACTGCAATTATTTAAAAAATACAATGTTGAAGCCTTGGTATTTCCATACCAAAGCAGTTTTGCCCCGCCAATTAAGAACCCTGTACTCACAGTTGATGATCCAACCTTTGTCGCATCCGAGCGAGCACAACCAGCCATCATGAGCGGATACAGTTCTTTGGGCTTTCCATCCTTAGTTGTACCCATGGGATTCGGTTCACAAGGCCTACCTATGGCCATCACCTTTTTCGGAAAACCCTATGACGAAGGCAAATTAATCAGTTTTGGTTTCGCTTACGAGCAAGCCAGCAATTTGCGCAAACCATCGCCACTTTTACCGCCATTGATGTCAGGCGGTAACTAAGACCGGTAGGGGTTTAGAAATAACAAACGTCTAATGTATTGGAAATTGCACAAGCTTCGTGGGTCGAGTAGTTCTTCAGGTACTCTACTCTTTTGGTTGCCTCTCGCTTATACGCAAGGAATCATTACCACCTTGTAAGGAGAGGACAACACTTTTTTACGGAAGCTGCAGCGATTGCTGATAACACCTTAAAGGGGAATTTGTGTAGGTTTTAGGTGACTCCCATGCTTAATATTCCCATCAGCTACCAACACTTTCTGGAAAATTATGCTGAGCAACAACCGCTATTAATGACCGATGCCTGCAGTAAATCATTAATGAGCTGGCAGGAGTTTGATCAGGTGCTTCAACTCATGGAGCCAGATGAACAAGCGCTGCAATTATTTTACAAAGGTCAAGTTTCCGCTGCACACTATCTTGATGATACCTTTGAATTCGGACGCCACCGAAAACGTATCAACAAACACCGATTCTACGAATACCTTGAGCATGGAGCAACACTGGTCCTCAACCGTGCAGAAGATTACTGTTTAATCGCAAAACATCTCTGTCATGCGATTGGAAAATTTTCCCAGCAACCAACCAGCAGCAATATTTACATCAACGTATTAACCGACAATACTCCTAAAGTTTCACCGAACGACACTAGCGCGTTTGGAAAACATTGGGACACCCATGATGTATTTATCATCCAGCTAATGGGCGAAAAACGCTGGCAGTTATTTCCGCCCACGCTGCCACTCCCGCTAAGCCATCAAACGAGTCAACAACTACAGCATGAAGCGCCCACAATACCGAGTGCCGACTATGTTTTGCGCGAGGGCGATGTTTTGTATATCCCACGCGGCTGGTGGCACAACGTCATACCGCTGAATGTTGACACACTGCATTTATCGGTCGGTACCTACGGGCCCACCCTTACGGATTATCTCCTCTGGGCACTGAGCACAGCCCTGCCAAAAATACCCACTGCACGTCGTGGATTTTTAAATCAGGACAACACAGTCGAATTACTAAAACAGGTATTGGAATCAGCGACACCCGAATTAGTATCCAAAAACAATCTATCCAGCTTTACGCACTACCTGCAAGCACGCGAACGCTTGACCGGTAATTTTCACACTCAATTAACACTCAAAAAAACGACTGCGAAAATAGACAACCAATCTAGCCTTTCGCTCACCAGCGTGTACCCACGAAATAGCTTGAATCAAGATATCCATGTTAATGGTAGATATCTGAAACTAAGCCCCGTGGGCCAGGCGGTGATCAAGGCTCTAACACAAATCAATTACTTACCTTGGGAAGATCTATGTGCAAAGCTCCCACAATTTTCACCAAGCGATATAGAGATTTCCGTATTGGATCTTGCTCGTTACGACTTGCTTAACATCGAATAAACGCTGCTTCAGATAAACAGACAATTCTGGCTCCAAATCATCAAACGCAGGTTGTGCATGAGAAACTTCAGAAATTCCTCGTTGATTCACTATTTCCGCAAATCACCTGGTTTTATTGCTCAACTTAAACTGGTTGTCAGTAACCCAAGTCCAAACTGGCTTCCGGTGCGGCCACTATGATCCACGCCAGCAACGCCGAGATAATCACAATCAACACCAAAGCCAACCACACACGCGAGGAGTCAATCGCTTTCGCTTCCGCCAAACCATGCGCTGGCTTCTTGCCGGTGATCATCGCCTTGATCAAATTTTCACGTTTAACAAACACATAAAAAAGCACAGCGCCGACATGAATAACGACCGCACCGACAATCCAATAAAACAACTCTTTATGTACAGCAGTGAGTTTTAAACTTAATTCGTGAGAAATATAGCCATAGAGCGGGCCAATATTAAATATTTCATCATTGGCGAATAACCCCGTAATTGCTTGTAGCAACAACACCAACAATAGTGTCAACACCATCAAGGCACCTAATGGATTGTGCCCAGGATAGGATTTTGCTTTTCCTTTAGTGAGATGCAAAGCGTACTTTGCACTTTCAATAGGATGCCGCACAAAATTAACAAATTGGGCGTGGTGCGTTCCGACGATACCCCAAAGAATCCTGAAGACCAATAAGATAACAACAAAATAGCCCACCCATAAATGATAGGTAAAATAACTAACACCTAACCAATTGGTGATATAAGCCGCAATAAAAGAAACAACCAACAACCAATGAAAAACCCGGGTTGGTAAATCCCATATTTTTAACTGGGACTTGGCAAGATTATTGTCACCTTCGAGGGCAATCGGATTTTCAGCGGATTCGACAAGTTGTTCAGTCATAGTCAGGCCTGTCAGGTATTTCAATTAACATCTCAGCTGTTCAAAACAAATCGCTCTTGCTGCATAACACAGCAAGAGCGATTAGATGAGCGCTATTTCAAACCGGAACCTTTACACCGCTATTACTTTGCTTTGTACGCATCGTGACAGCCTTTGCAGCCTTCAGCGACCGCTTTTGCGGCTGTTTTAAAAGCATCTGATGCGGTTGATTCTTTGGCAGCAATTTCGGCAAGCGCAGCAGCATTTACTTGAAACTCTTTAATTTGTTTATCAAAGTCTGCTTTTTTGGCCCAAATCTCTGGTTTGGATTTTGTGGTAGGCTCACCCAGATTTGAACCTTCAGGGAAAGTACCATCCAACAACAAACTCAGAAATGCTACGCGCTCTGCACGCTTAACAATATCCACCTGATTATAAGCTGCCTTACCTTGCAACACTTCGCCAATAGGTTTGAAATTATTAGCAATCAAGGTAAATGCTGCTTTACGCACAGCAACCGCTTGTTTTGCTGCTGCAGCCGCATCAGCAGCAGGTTGTGCGGCAGCATCGGCTACATACAAACCTGAAGTCAAGGTGACCAACAAAGTTGCACCCAATAATTTCAACGATTTCGCTACTTTTGATACATGAGTCATTAACGCCTATCTCCTAATCACTATTAAAGTTTCAGTACGGCCAGCCGGTTGTGCGAATTTAGCACTACGGTGTAATTAGCAACACAAAATCGCGCAAAAATCTGCGTGCAGTATCGCCCTCGACGCAGAGTTCTTTTCCTATTTATTTAGCCTGCGTATTTAATTGAACAACCGTATGGCGCAGTGCTTGGGTTAGGAATTTTCTTACCGGCAGCCAAGGCTTCCAGCGCTTCTTTTACATAAGGAACTGCTTTCGGAATATCAGCCGCTTTGTTGGATTTAATACTGTCTACACCACCTTTGTAAACCAAAGTACCTTCAGGATTAATAATAAAAAAGTGCGGGCTTGTTTGTGCGTTGTAGAGTTTGCCGATGGTACCTTCCGGATCAAGAATAGTGTTGGTTGGTGTTGCACCACGCTTTTCATTCAAGCTGATAGCAGTTGCACCATCAACGTTACCTTGTTTGCCCGGTGCAGAAGAAATCACTTGCAACCAAACAACATCATCGGCAACGGCCGCTTTTTGCAGCGAAGGAATATTTCCGCTTTGGTCGTAATGTTTGATCACGTATGGGCAATCATGGTTGGTCCATTCCAATACGACCGTTTTGCCTTTTAAATCGGCGAGATTAATTGTTGAACCATCTGCCGCTTTACCAGAAAAAGTGGGCGCAGCTTTATCGATAATGGGTTCAGCCATTGCGTGCGAACTAACAAATGCTAGTGCGAGGCTTGCGGCGGCGATTTTTAAGAATGACATAAAGGACTCCTATCAAGTTTATTTAAGGTTAAAGGTTGGGCTAACAATAGACTCTATTAGTTATGGCAATTACTCCTTTAGCAAGTTAATGGGATGAAGAATCAGTCACCGCCGAAATAACCATATCCGGCGTAAGAATTTGCGGTAGCTCGACCGGTTGCTCTGGCTTCCCTGCTGGATAGAACACATAAAGCGGTACACCACTGCGATTAAATTTTTGCAGGAATTGGGTAATCGCCAGATCGCGATTAGTCCAATCGCCTTTCAGATAAGTAATGCCCTCTTGCTTGAAGGTTTCTTTTACCTTGGCATCACTCAGGGCAACGCGTTCATTCACCAAACAACTAATGCACCAGGAGGCGGTGAAATTAAGGAAAACCGGTTTTCCCTCACGCAGTAATTCATTCAAGCGCGCTTCGCTGTACGGCTCCCAATTTTGCTCTGCTGTTTTTTCCGAGCCATTTGTTGTTGTATTTACAACACTAGCGCTACTGGAATTGATGCCTACATAACTAATGACCAAAACGAGCAAGAGCAATGCCAATGCCGATGCAGTGCCTGCATTGCGCACGCCCGTACTTGATAACAAGGTTGAGTCATACAACCAGGCAGCAACAGCGATCAACAACATGCCGCCCAATGCAATCACAATTGAGTTGACGCCTGCCTGCTGCACCAACACCCACACTAACCAGATAGCGGCGGCATACATCGGGAACGCCAATACTTGTTTGGCGCGCTCCATCCACATACCGGGGCGCGGCAACCAGCGCTGCAAACGCGGCCAACAGGTCAATAACAAATAAGGCAGCGCCAAACCCAAACCGAGGCTTAAGAAAATCGCCAACAATTTTGCAGCAGGTTGCGCGAGCGCATAACCCAATGCCGCCGCCATAAATGGCGCGGTACATGGTGTGGCGACAATGGTGGCGAGTACACCGGTAAAAAAACTACCGCTATAACCCGGTTTTTCGGTGAGCGACGAGCCAACTCCCGCGACTGAACCGCCAACATAAAATACGCCGGATAAACTTA
>CAIOHY010000124.1 GCA_903858205.1 uncultured Cellvibrio sp. | reverse complement strand
GCACCACCAAAGCCACCAGCGAAATCGGCGAAACGATTACCGCCGTACAAAACTCCAGTCGTATCGCCAAACAAAATATGGATGACATGGTTACACAGCTGAAAGAGGGGATTGGCCAGACCCGTCAGGGTGGCGAAATCGTAGAGAGTGTGCGCAAAGAAACTGATGAAGTGGCCAAGATAGTCGCGCATATCGGTAACTCGCTCATTGAACATGTGCAGGCGAGCAGCTTGATACTGGAGTATGTGAGCCATGTTGAGCAGTCGTCATTAGGCACCAAAGATGCTGCGCGCGGTACACTGCTGGCATCGCAACAAATTCGCGATGCGTCCGATGAACTGAGCCGCCGTCTGGACGGCTTCCGCTTGTAATCGCACCACATTACTTGCCACCCACGCCGCTGATACTGTATAAATAGCCAGACACCTATCCCCTAGATGTCTGGCTTTTTTTATTGCGGCAACGCTTGCGAGGCACCCATGCTGACTCATCTGAACATCCAAAACTTTACTCTGGTTGACCGGCTTGATCTGGATATCAAAGCCGGAATGACGGTGATCACCGGTGAAACGGGCGCGGGTAAATCGATTGTGTTGGATGCATTGGCGCTCACCTTGGGGGATCGCGCCGAAGCCGATCGCGTGCGCACCGGCGCCAGCCGCGCCGACATCACTGCCACCTTTGATACCAGCGCCATTCCCAGCGCCCAGGAGTGGCTGCTCAACATGGATTTGCAGCAGCCCGACAACCCGCAAGAGTGCCTGCTACGGCGCCTGATCAATAACGAGGGCAAGTCCAAATCCTATATCAATGGTCAGCCAGTCACCTTGCAACAACTGCGCATTTTGGGCGAGATGCTGATCGATATTCATAGCCAGCATGAGCATCAATCGCTACTGATAAAAGATACCCATCGCCGCCTGATCGATGAATTTGCGGGCCAGACCGACCTCGCCAAACAAGTGCGCCTCGCGTTTCGCGAATGGCAAAGCCGGCTCGAACATTTTATCCACCTACGCGACAACGCCGCCGACGTAAGTGCGCGCTTCCAGCTACTGAGCTACCAATTTAACGAGCTGGAACAGCTAGGATTACAACCGGGCGAACAAGCCAAATTGGAAGCCGAACAGCGCAGTCTCGCCAATGCCGAAGAGATTCTGCATGGTAGCCAGCAACTGGCCGCATTTTGCGGCGATGACGAGCAAGGGCTGAGTGTGAACTTGCATCGTGCGCTGCATATTTTGCGCAACCTGCCGGAGAAATCAGCGGCACTGCAAACCGCAGAAGAATTACTAACCAGCGCGCAGATTCAGGTCGAAGAGGCGCAACATGAGATTGATCGCCATATCGACAGTTTTAATCTCGACCCAGCGCGTCTCGCCGTGGTTGAGGATCGCCTCTCGGCGATTTACGACATCGCCCGCAAACACCGCATCCAACCGGAAGAGCTACCAGCGTTTATCGAGAAACTCAGCGCTGAATTGGAACAACTACAAGGCGGCGACGGCAAACTAGACCAGCTCGCGCAGCAGGTTGCGCAGGCGGAAAAGGCCTATCGCCAATTGGCTGAACAACTCTCAGCGAAGCGCAGTAAAGCGGGCACTAGCCTCGCTAAACAAGTGAATGAACAGCTCAAGTTATTGGCGATGACCAATGCCAACCTCAGTGTCAGCCTGCTCCCACTCGCCGATAAGCCTGGCCCTAATGGTTTGGAAGATGTGGAGTTTTTAATCAGCACCAACCCTGGCCAGGCGCCGCGCCCACTCGCCAAAATCGCCTCGGGCGGGGAATTATCGCGCATAAGTCTCGCAATTCAGGTGATCACCGCCAAAACCTCAGCCACACCGACACTAGTATTTGATGAGGTGGACGTGGGCATCGGTGGTGCAACTGGCGATGTGGTCGGCCAGTTATTGCGACAACTCGGCGAACGTGGACAAGTCATTTGTGTGACTCATTTGGCGCAAGTGGCAAGCAAGGGCCATCAGCATTTACAGGTAGTGAAGACAGCCAGTAAAAAGAGTGCGGAATCGACTTTGGTGGAGTTATCGGGAGAAGGCAAAGTGGAGGAAATTGCGCGCATGCTGGGCGGCTTGAAAATTACCGATCAATCATTGGCACACGCCCGCGAAATGTTGGCGCTCTAGCCAATTGGCGGATTGATGGCCGCAAAAAATAAAAAGGGCGCGATAAATCGCGCCCTCAAGCGGGTAAAACAAATCAACGTTTTCTTTCGTAAAGCACCAACGTTTACCGCAACTAGCACTAACTTTGTTACATGAAACAGGTTTACCTGAAAACAAATCACTTACAAGATCACTACCTAAACACTTACCTTTCTCGCACTAACGTTTCTTTCTTACATACAACACTAAACTGTGATCGGTGAGCTCGAAACCATACTCCGCTACGATGCGTTTTTGCAAGGCCTCAATTTCATCGTTATGGAACTCAATGATAGTCCCGGTATCTATATCCACCATGTGATCATGATGTTCGCCGCGCGCCACTTCAAACACGGAATGGCCGCCATCAAAATTGTGTCTCACTACCAAACCGGCGGTTTCAAATTGGGTCAACACCCGGTAGACAGTCGCCAAACCTACATCATCACCCTGTTCCATCAGCGCTTTGTATACATCTTCCGCGCTCATGTGATGCCTTTCGGAGGATTCGAGCATTTGCAAAATTTTCACACGTGGCAAGGTCACTTTAAGACCTGCTTTGCGCAGTTCGTGGTTACCGTCTGCCATTATTTCCCCCAAACCCTTCTCAGTGTTCCTGTGGTTCGGGTATTATCCGCGTTCATTTTCGTTAGTGGAAGCCCTTGTATGAAATTAGCCAGCCGTGTTTTTATGGCCGTGGTCTTAGTCGCCAGTCTCACCGCTTGCTCCAGCTTCCGCTTTCCCGGTGTTTATAAAGTCGGTATTCAACAGGGACACATCATCACACAAGAGATGGTGGAGCAGCTGAAGCTGGGCATGTCCAAACGCCAAGTGCGCTTTGTGCTCGGCAATACCTTAGTGCCCGATACCTTTAATGATGACCGTTGGGATTATCCTTACAGTGTGCGGCGCGGCTCGCAGGGCGAGATCACTCAATACCGCTATACCGTGTATTTTGGAAACGACAAATTGGTAAAAACCGAAGGGGATTTCTTGCCCGGAAAAGCTCCGCTGACCGAAGAGAAGTCGGAAAAGTATCTGGATGATATGAACCGCGATGTGCCGGTACCAACAGAAGACAATACCCCGCCCAAGGTGCCGGATCCGGAAGAACTCGAATAGTCATTGCAGAGATAACGTGATCAAAACGCCCGGTTTAACCGCAATGCTGTTCACTTAAGCGGAGCAGCGTTGTGATTAACTGGATAACGGGTTTTAGAAATCTTAACCGCCCGGGGTCGTGATGGCCTCGGGCGTTTTTGTATGAATAGCGCTGCCACATT